>DATHJB010000244.1 GCA_035316325.1 Acidimicrobiales bacterium | reverse complement strand
CATCGCCTCGGGTGTACGTGCGCTGCGAGCGGGGCGGACGACGCTGTTGCTGACGTCGAGCCCGACGCTGCTCGCGTGTGCCGACCGGGTGGTGCTGGTCGCCGCCGGCCAGGTCGTCGCCTCCGGCGCCCACTCCACGCTGGCGCTCACCGAGGCCCGCTACCGCGAGGCGGTCCTGGGATGACGGCGCTACCGGTCGCGACGGGGCGGGCCGTCATCGACGCCCGCTTCCGGGACCTGGCGGTGCCGGCATGACGGCCGGGCTGTCGGCGTCGTCGGCGCTACCGGTCGCGACGGGGCGGGAGACCGTGCGGGCGCTGCGGGGGCTGGCGCGGCCGCACCGGCGGCTGGCCGTGGGGGCCGGCGTGGTGCTGGTGGTGGCGACGCTGGCGGCGCTGGCGATCCCGCTGCTGCTGGGCGGGGTGGTCGACGTGGTCGCCGGCAACCGGCCCGAGGGCGACCTGACCTGGCTCGTCGCCCTGCTGCTGGTCGCCGCCCTGTCCCAGGGGGTGCTGTTCGGCTTCGGCGCCTGGGCGGTGGGGCGCCTGGGTGAGCTGCTGCTCGCCGACCTGCGGGAGGAGGTGGTCGACCGGGCGCTCGCCGTGCCGATCGACGTCGTGGAGCGGGCCGGCACCGGCGACCTGGTGGCCCGGGCCTCCGGCGACGTCGACGCCGTGTCCGAGGCGGTGCGGGAGTCGGTGCCGGAGATCGTGGCGTCGGCGCTGGTCATCGGCCTGACGGTGGTCGGCCTCGCCGCGCTCGACCTGCGGCTGGCGCTCGCCGGGCTCGCCGCGCTGCCGATCCAGGTCGGCGCGGGCCTCTGGTACCTGCGCCGCTCGCGGCCGCTCTACGCCGCCGAGCGACAGGCCGAGGGACGGCGCTCGCAGCACCTGCACACGGGGGTCACCGGCGCCGCCACCATCCGGGCGCTGCGGCTCCAGGACGACCACGTGGCCACCATCACCCGCACGTCGCAGGAGGCCGTCGACCTGGCGGTGTCGGCGGCGTCGGTGCGGGCCCGGTTCTTCTCGGCGCTCAACTCGGCCGAGCTGTTGGGGCTGACGACGGTGCTCGCCGTCGGCTACCCGCTGGTGCAGGGCGGGTCGCTCACCGTCGGCGGGGCGACGGCCGGCGCGCTGTACTTCTACCGACTCTTCGACCCCATCGGTGAGCTGCTCTTCCAGCTCGACGCGGCCCAGGAGGCCGGCGCCGCGCTGGCCCGCCTCGTGGGTGTCACGTCCCTCCCGTCTCCTGCGGCGGCGGGTGCGGTTGCGGTCCCGCCTGCGGCGGGTGCGGCTCCTGAGTCGGCGGCGCAGCGGGGGGCGGGCGTGGAGCTCCGGGGCGTGTCGTTCAGCTACGACGGGGAGCACCGGGCGTTGGACGACGTCGACCTGGTGGTCCAGCCCGGGGAGCGGGTGGCGCTGGTCGGGCCCAGCGGCGCCGGGAAGTCGACGGTGGCCAAGCTGGTGGCCGGCATCCACCCGGCCACGGCGGGCACGGTCGACTGTCCGGGTGCCGTGGCGCTGGTGACCCAGGAGGTCCACGTCTTCAGCGGCCCGCTGGCAGCCGACCTGCGGCTGGCGTCGCCCGACGCTCCGGACGATCGTCTGCGGGCCGCACTCGACCGGGTGGGCGCCACCTCGTGGGTGGAGGCGCTGCCCGACGGGCTCGACACGGTCGTCGGCGACGGCGGCCACCGGCTGTCGCCCACCCAGGCCCAGCAGCTGGCCCTGGCCCGGCTGCTGCTCGCCGACCCGGACGTGGCGATCCTCGACGAGGCCACCGCCGAGGCCGGCAGCGCCGGGGCCGGGGTGCTCGACGCCGCGGCCGCCGCCGCGGTCGAGGGCCGCACCGCGCTGGTGATCGCCCACCGCCTCACCCAGGCTGCCACCGCCGACCGCGTCGTCGTCCTCGACAACGGCCGTGTCGTCGAAGAAGGCCCCCACGCCGAGCTGCTGACGGCGGGCGGCGTCTACGCCGGGTTGTGGGCCGCCTGGTCCACCCCTCGCGCCAACGGCTCAGAGCCCGAGACCCAGGTCGACGCGTAGCACCTGCCCGGTGATGGTGGGGGTGTCGGCGAGGAGGAGGATCGTGCGGGTCAGGTCGGCGAGGGGGACGGAGCCGGGGAGGGCCTGGCGGTCCTCGATGGCGGCGCGGACGTGGGCGGGGACGTCGGCGGTCATGGGGGTCTCGACGAAGCCGGGCGCCAGGGCGTTGCAGCGGATCCCCCGGCTGCCGTACTCGACCGCCAGGGTGCGGACCAGGGCGATCACGGCGGCCTTGGCAGCGGCGTAGGCGCTCTGCCCGGGGCTGGCCACCAGCCCGGCCACCGACGAGACCTGCACCACCGCTCCGGCCCGCCGCCGGACCATCCCCGGCAGGAACGCCCGCAGCGGGTGGTACGCCATGGCGACGTTGTCGTGGAGCACGGCGGTCCAGCGCTCCGGCGACTGGGCGATCAGCAGGCCGTCGTCGCGGCGACCGGCGCAGTTGACGAGGAGGTCGGGCGGGCCGAAGCGGTCGACCACGTCGCTGGCCAGCGCCCGAGTCGAGGCCCAGTCGGTGAGGTCGGCCTGCACCGCGGCGACACCGCAGCCCGGCGGCGGTGCGGTCGAACGGTGGTGGGTCACGACCGTCCACCCGGCCTCCGTGAGCCCCGCCGCCACCGCCGCGCCGATCGCCCCCGACGCCCC
>DATHJB010000243.1 GCA_035316325.1 Acidimicrobiales bacterium | reverse complement strand
CTTGCCGGCGCGGGCCAGCGCCTGGCGCGACGCCTCGATGGGGCCGAGGCCCATGATCTCGGGGTTCAGCGCCGACACGCCCGACGACACGATGCGGGCCAGCGGGGTGAGGCCCAGCTCGGCGGCCTTGGTGTCGCTCATCACGATGACGGCGGCGGCACCGTCGTTCAGCGGGCAGGCGTTGCCGGCGGTCACCTGGCCGTCCGGGCGGAACACCGGCTTCAGGTTGGCGAGCCCCTCGGCGGTGGTGCCGGCCCGAGGGCCGTCGTCCTTGCTCACGACCGTGCCCGACGGCGTGGTGATCGGCGTGATCTCCTCGTCCCAGTAGCCGCTCTCCTGGTTGGCGACGGCCCGCTGCTGCGAGAGGGCGGAGAACTCGTCCATCTCCTGCCGGGTGACGCCCTCGGCGAGGCGGACGTTCTCGGCGGTCTGGCCCATGGCGATGTAGATGTCGGGAGGGCTGCCCTCGAGGGGCTCCCACGAGTCGGCGCCGGTGGCGAGTTCGGCGGTGCGGGCCTCGGCGTCGGCGAACGCCGTGTGGTGCGGGCCGCTGTCGGAGAACCCGCTCATGTAGCGGCTCACGGCCTCGACCCCGGCGGCGATGAACACGTCGCCCTCGCCCGCCTTGATGGCGTGGCCGGCCATGCGGATGGTCTGCAGCGACGAGGAGCAGTAGCGGTTGACGGTCACGCCCGGCACGCCGTCGAGCCCCGCGAGGATCGCCGCCACGCGGGCGACGTTGTAACCGGCCTCGCCGGCGGGCTGCCCACACCCCAGGATCAGGTCCTCGACCAGCGTCGGGTCGAGCTGCGGGACCTTGGCCAGGACCGCCTTGACGATCGTGGCGGTCAGGTCGTCGGGACGGCACTCGATCAACGAACCCTTGTTGGCCCGGCCGATCGGGCTCCGGGCGGTCGACACGATCACGGCTTCGGGCATGGCATGTCCTCCGTGGTGGAACTGCGTTCAAGTTGTGACTGTCGAGCCGGCTTGCCGGCCTTGGCTGTTTGGGGCGGCGGCGGGGTGGTTGGTATGGGGTTTGTCTACTTCTCACACGTCCGATGCGACAACCTGCGGGGTTGCGTCAGACGGGCTCCAGCTCCACCCGCCAGGTGGACGCGCCGACACGGAGCGTCGTGCCCGGCGGCAGGGCGCTGTGCTCCACCCGCCGGCCGTCGACGAAGGTGCCGTTGGTGGAGCCGAGATCCTCGATCTGCAGCTCCCGGTCGACGGGATCGAGGGTGAAGCCGCAGTGCCGCCCCGACGCCTGTCGATCGTCCACCTGGAGCGGCGCCTCCCGTGACCGTCCGAGCACCAGTGGCTCGTTGCCGGCCAGCACGAGGGCGCTCAGGTCGCCGTCGCCGTCACCCTCGACCGCCACCAACCGCAGGTAGACGCCGGCGACGTCGTCCTGCGTCGGGGGTCCGGCCGGTACTGCCGCCGTCACCTCGGTCGGTGGGAGCGGGAGCCCCTGGGTGCGGGTGGGCTCGTCGTCGACCGACGGAGCGGGCACGGGGGCGAGGCGCTGGAGCGTGGCCACGTCGACGGGGCGGAGGGCGCCGATGCGACCCCGGGCGCGGGGCGACCGCAGGGGCCGCTCGGGGTCGGGCTCGATCACGATCTGGGGTCCGTCGGGCACGATCCACCCCTCGGTGGCCGCCCGCTGCCGCAGGGCCTCGGCGACGTCGCGGGAGAGCCAGTCGATGGCCCCTTCCAGCGGCTCCAGGTCGGCCGGGTTGACGCTGATCTCGATGCGGGTCGGCAGCAGGATCGACCCGCTGACGCCCACGGTCACCGTCTGGGAGGCGGCCCGGAGCAGGCGGCGGGGCAGCGTCCGGGGCGACAGCGGCCGTGAGGGGTAGATGCGCCCGAGGACGTCGCGCAGCAGGTCGAGCTGGTCGTCGAGGGCATGGGTGCGGCGCTGCCACACGACGACGGCCACGCCCGCGGCCACGAGCAGGAGGAAGAGGAGGACACCCGACATCCCGTCAGTGTGACAGCAGTGGCGAAATCGTTCGCCGCTCGGGGTGGTTGGAGGGCGTGACAGCAGTGGCGAAATCCTTCGCCGCTCGGGGTGGCGGCGGGGTGATCGGACGGGCAGACAGTGGCGCGCCGGAAGTCGGGACGAGAGGACCGGTAGCCTGCGGCCGTGGGCGTCGCGGACCACAGCGCCCCGGAGCACGACACGCAACTCGTCGTGTCCGGGTGGCTGCTCGAGGAGCGGCTGGGCCAAGGCAGCTACGGCGAGGTGTGGCGGGCCCGGCGGCGCCACGTCGACCTCGTGCGGGCCCTGAAGCTGGTGCGGATCGTCGACGACCACGCCTTCGAGGGCTGGCGGGAGGAGATCCTCCGGCTCGAGGAGCTGTCGCACCCCAACGTGGTGCGGTTCTACGACGCCGACATCGCCTCCGAGGGGCCCTACCGGGGCCACGCCTGGATCGCCACCGAGCTGTGCGACCGGTCGCTGGCCGCCGAACTGCGCCACCACCCCGACGGGCGCCTCCCACGGCACGACTGCGACCTGCTGGTGGAGCAGATGCTGAGCGCCCTGTCGGCGGCGCGGTCGCTGGGCTGCGTCCACCGCGACATCAAGCCGGCGAACATCCTGGTGCACCGCAGCGGGGCGTGGAAGCTGTGCGACTTCGGCACCGCCCGGCTGCTCCCGACGGGCGGCACCCACCTGCAGACGACGGTGATCGGCACGTCGCGGTACATGTCGGCCGCGGCGCTGCGGGGCCAGCAGGACCACGCCGCCGACCTCTACGCCCTGGGGGTCACCGTGCACGAGGCGCTGTCCGGGCAGCTGCTGCACCCGTACACCCGGGGGATGTCGGAGGTCGACTACGCCGCCCTCGTCGTGGAGACGTCGCCCACGGTGTCGACGGCGCTGCCGCCCCGCTGGCGGACGGTGGTCGAGGCGCTGATCGGCCAGCACGGGAAGCTCGACGCGGCGGCGCTCTCGGCGTGGTTCGACGAGACCGCCGGTCGTCGCCCGCCGGGTCAGCCGCTCTCGGCGCCCGGCTCCGGGTCGGGGACGGGGTCGGGGGCCGAGCTGCCGGCGGCGACCGCGGCGACGGCGGCGGCGACGGCGGCGACCGAGGCCGTCGGGCCCAACGGCAGCGCGGTCGCCCCGTCGGTGCAGCGCTACTACGTGCCCGCCCCGGCGACGCCGTCCGCTCCTCTGCCCTCGCCCTCGGCGGGCGTCGCCGCTCGACCGGCGCCCACGCCCCTGCCCATGGCCTCCGGTGGCCTTCGTGTCGCCTGGGCCCGGCGGGCCACCGCGGTCGACCCGACCGGCATGCTCCGCCGCCGGGCATCCGCGCTCGTGATCGACGTGGTCGTCACCTACCTGCTCGCCCTGCTCTGCTTCCACGTGTTCGCCGTGAACACCTACGAGCAGGTGCCGGCCGCCGCCTCCTGCGCCGACATCACCGTCGAGGGCCAGGACTGCTACGTCGACCGGGTGTCGGGCATCAACGAGGTCTACGTCGCCGAGGGTGCGCGGGTGGTGCTGGCCAGGGCCGGCTTCTACTTCCCGTTCCTGGCCGTGTTCGTGCTGCTGCAGGGCCGCACCGGGTACACGCCGGGGAAGCTGCTGCGGGGCATACGGGTGGTCGGTGCCGACTGGCGCCCGCCCGGCCGCCGCCGCGCCCTCATCCGCACGGTGCTGTGGGTGGTCGACGGCCTGCCCTGCTTCGTCCCCCTGCTGGGCCTCGTCGTCGCCGCCCGCCGCCACGACATCCGCCGCGTCGGCGACCTGGCCGCCAAGACCTACGTCGTCCGCCGCTCGTCCCTCCCCACGCCCCCGACCCCCTGACCCGCCCCGCTAGTGCGAGTGGGGATGCGGGTGCGGGTGGTCGCCGTGGCGTTGGGTGAGCCAGCGGCGGAAGCCGGCGGCGTTGGAGTGGACGCCGTTGAGGGTCTCGAGGCGTTCGCGCTGCACCGGGTCGACGTCGGTGAGCTCGTCGGTGAAGCGGGCGGCCAGGGCCTCGGCGATGTCCTCACCGGCCCGCCAGGCCCGCTCCGCCTCCTCGGCCCACACCGTGAGCGTCTCCTTGGCCTCCTCGAGGATGGTCTGCGGGTCGGGGACCAGGCCGAAGTGGGCCAGGGCGATGCCGCTGGGGCGACGGGCGGCGAACCGGTCGAGCGAGTCGAGCGCCAGGTCGAGGTCGAAGTCCGGCGGCGGGGTGGCGGGCCGCAGGATGCCGACGTCGGGCAGCCGCACGCCGACCGCGTCGCCGGCGAACAGCAGGCCGCTGTCGGAGTCGTGCAGGGCGAGGTGGTGCTTGGCGTGACCGGGCGAGTCGACCGTGGTCAGTGTCCGGGTGGGCGACACGGCGATGGTCTCGCCGTCGGCCAGCACGTGCAGCCGCGCGGCGTCGGTGGCGGTGAGGCGGCCGTAGAGGGAGTCGAGGAGGTCGCCGTACACCAGGGCGGCGCTGTCGACGAGCCGGGTGGGGTCGGCCAGGTGCCGGGCGCCCTTCTCGTGGACGTACACGGTGGCCCGGGGGAACGCCGCGGCGACGTCGCCGACCCCGCCGGCGTGGTCGAGGTGGATGTGCGTGACGGCGACACCGGCCAGGTCGTCGGCGGCCACGCCGAGGTCGTCGAGGGCGGCCAGGAGCGCGGGCACGGAGGTCTGGCTGCCGGTCTCCACCAGCACGGGCGCGGCCCCCGTGACCAGGTACCCGGCGGTGACGTGCTGCCAGCCTCCGAGGAGCGTGTCGATCTGCAGGACCCCGGGCGCGATCTCTTGGTGCACCACCACTCCCCTTCCAACCACCCCGCCGCCGCCCCAAGTGGCGAAGGCGGCAAGCCGCTTCACTCTCTCAAACTGTCACAAGGCGTCAGTAGGGTCGGTCGCAGTGAACCGTGATCTCCCGTCCGACAAGCCCCTCACGTTGTGGGACCCGCTCGACGACCAGGTCGAACCTACCTGGTCGGTCACCGAGCTCGGCGAGGCGATCACGGCCGCGCTCCGGCGCTCGTTCCCCGACCAGGTGTGGGTGCGGGGCGAGATCCGCAACCTCAACCGGGGCGGCACCGGCACCGTGTGGTTCGACCTGGTGGAGCCGGCCCCCGGGAGCGATCTGGCCCGCCCGGCGATCGGCACGCTGCCGGTGGTGCTGTTCGACAAGGCGCGGCGCCGGGTGAACCAGCAGCTGCTGGCGGCGGGCGGTGGGGTCCGCATGGAGAACGGCACCGAGGTGCGCATCGGTGGCCGGGTCGAGTTCTGGAGCCCGCGGGGCCGGCTCCAGCTGATGATGAGCGACATCGACCCGGCGTTCACCCTGGGCCGCCTGGCGCTCGACCGCGAGCGGCTGCTGCGCCAGCTCGAGGCCGAGGGCCTGCTGGCCCGGCAGAAGCGGCTGGCCTTCCCGCTGGTGCCGCTGCGGGTGGGGCTGGTCACCAGCGCCGGCAGCGCCGCCGAGCACGACGTGCTGCACGAGCTGCGGCACTCGGGCATCGGCTTCCGGGTGCAGCGGGTCGACGCCCGGGTGCAGGGCAAGGACGCCCCCCGCTCGGTGGCGGCGGGTCTGCACCTCCTGGCCGGCCGGGACGTCGACGTGGTGCTGCTGGTGCGGGGTGGCGGCTCGGCCACCGACCTGGCGGCGTTCGACAGCGAGGCGATCGCCCGGGCGATCGCCGCCTCACCGGTGCCCGTGCTCACCGGGATCGGCCACGACGTCGACCACTCGGTCGCCGACGACGTGGCCCACGCCTTCTACAAGACGCCCACGGCGTGCGCGCAGAGCCTGGTGGGGGCGGTGCGCGAGTTCGACGCCCGCCTCGGCGCCGCGTGGCAGGCGATCGAGGCGACGGCGCGGCGCTCGCTGGCCGGCGAGACCGAGCGATTGCGGGCCCGTGCCCGCCAGGTGTCCACCTGCACCCGCCAGGGCCTGCGGGCGGCCGACGGCATCCTCACCACCAGCGCGGCCCGGCTGGGTCGTTCCGCCGAGCTGGCGCTCGACCGGTCGGTCCGCCACCTGGCCCGCTCGTCGGCGCGGGTCGAGGCCGGCGCCCGGGTCCACCTCCGGTCGCACGAGGCGGCGGTGGAGGCCGCCCAGCGTCGCCTGCTGCAGCGGGCGCCGCAGGTGGTCGAGGCCGAGCAGCGGCACCTCGACGGCGTCGACGTCCAGGTGCGGGCTTTCGACCCCGCCCGGGCCCTCGCCCGCGGGTGGTCCATCACCCACACGGCGGCTGGCAGTCTGGTGCGCTCACCCGACGACGCCGCTCCCGGCGAGCGGATCGTCACCACCCTCGCCGGGGGGACGGTCACCAGCACCGTCCGCGAGCGCCACGAACGAGAGCCCACGGAGCCACCGCCATGACCGAAGCCACCGACCCCGCCGCCATCGCCGACGACGATGTCGGCTACACCGCGGCCCTCTCCGAGCTGGCGGAGATCCTCCACGAGCTCGACGGCGACGAGGTCGACGTCGACGTCCTCGGTGGCCGTGTCCGCCGGGCGGCCGAGCTGCTGCGGATCTGCCGTGGCCGCATCGCCAGCGCCCGCTTCGAGGTCGAGCAGGTGGTGGCCGAGCTCGATCCCACGGCCCTCCCGACCGCCGCCGATCCCGGCCTCGATCCGGCCCCCGAGCCGACCTCCGGCGAGGCCGACACCACCGAGGGCGGTTAGGACACGCCCTAGCCGACGCCACGCGGCGTCACGCGGAGTGTCGTGGCATGGGGTGTCGGTCGTAACGTTGGGCCGAACATGCCGAC
This sequence comes from Acidimicrobiales bacterium, assembly GCA_035316325.1. Lineage (NCBI taxonomy): Bacteria > Bacillati > Actinomycetota > Acidimicrobiia > Acidimicrobiales > Acidimicrobiales bacterium. The sequence continues at coordinate 9,293 of DATHJB010000243.1, read as the reverse complement.
CAGGTCTCCCGCATCCGCTCCCCCGAGTCTCGCGGCGGTGGCCGCACGGGTCGAGGGGCGCATCGAGCGGCTCTTCGACGCCGAGCTGTCCCGCTGGCGCGCCCTCGACGCCGCGCTGGTCGAGCCGTTGCGCTCGCTGCAGCGCCTCGTCGAGGCGGGCGGCAAGCGCCTCCGCCCGGCGTTCTGCTTCTGGGGCTTCGTCGGCGCTGGCGGGAACCCCGACGATCCCCGCGTGATCGACGCCGGTGCGGCGTTCGAACTGCTCCACGCCTTCGCCCTCGTCCACGACGACGTGATGGACGGCTCCGACACCCGCCGCGGCGAGGCCACCGCCCACGTCGAGTTCGGGGAGCTCCACCGCAGCTCGGGTACCTGGAGGGGCGAGGCCCGGCGCTTCGGGGAGGGCGTCGCCATCCTGATCGGCGACCTGTCCCACGTCTACGCCGACCTGCTGCTCGACGGCGCCCACGCCGACGTCGCCCCGATCTGGCACGAGCTGCGCCTCGAGCTGAACGTCGGGCAGTACCTCGACATCCTCGGCACCGCCCGGGGCGACCGCGACCCGGCTATGGCGCGGCGGATCGCCCGCTACAAGTCCGGCAAGTACACGATCGAGCGCCCGCTGCACGTCGGCGCCGCCCTGGCCGGGCGCCTCGACGCCCTCGCGGCCCCGCTGTCGGCCTACGGCGACCCGCTGGGCGAGGCCTTCCAGCTGCGCGACGACGTGCTCGGGGCCTTCGGCGACGAGGAGCTGACCGGCAAGCCCGTCGGCCAGGACCTCCGCGAGGGCAAGCCCACCCCGATGCTGGCCGCGGCCACCCGCCGGGCCGACGGCGGCCAGACACGGGTCCTCGACCGCGTCGGCGCCGACGACCTGTCCGACGGCGAGGTCGCCGCCGCCCAGCAGGTCATCCTCGACACCGGCGCCGCCGACGAGATGGAGGCCCGCATCACCACCCTCACCGAGCAGGCGATCCGCGCCATCCAGGTGGCCGACATCACCGCCGAGGCCCGCGACGCCCTGGTGGAGCTGGCCGCCTACGTCGCCTCCCGCGACACCTGAAGCGTTCTGTCTTCGCTCAGCCCGACATAGCCGGCTCAGTGAAGACAGAAGGTGCTACGACGGAGGGCGGCCGAGGGACTTGACCCGTTGGCGGAGGCCGACGGCGTCCTGCTGGCGGAGCATCTCGATGCGGTTGCGCCAGCGGGGCGCCGGCTTGTCGAGGGGACCGAAGACGTCCGGGGTCCGCAACCCGACGAGGCACTGCTCCACGTCGTCCTGCGCGTCGGCGGCCAGGCGGGCCTTGGTCGCCGCCCACCAGTCGACACAGCGCCGCTGCAGCGCCGACAACGCCTGCTGGTCGGCCATCAGCCGCCGCAGCAGCTCCGGCGCCTCCCACCAGCTCCGCACGCTGGGCAGCGGATGGTCGGTGCCGTAGAGCATCCCGAAGTAGTCGAGCCAGCGCCGCCGCTCCACGATCGGGATCGCCCCCAGCTCCAACGCCGCGTAGATCCGGGCCGCCTCCAGGTGGGTGTGGCCCATGCCGCAGGGGGCGAACACCGAGTCGGCCAGCACCTCGAAGGCGGCGGTGTCGTCGGTGACCGGCCCCAGCGCGGTGGTGCCCCCGTCCACGGATGCCAGAGCGTCGAGCATCGTGTGGCGGGCGGTCGACAGCGTCCCCGTGAAGCTCCAGGTGTAGAGCCGTTCACCCACGGGACGTCGAGCCGCGTCGAGCGGCACCACCGGCACCGGGTCGAGGCCCCGGGGGCCGATGGGCAGCTGCCGCACCGACAGCCCGTCGAGGGCCGTGTGGTAGTGGGTGCGCCAGACGAAGGCGAACGACCCGTAGGCGTCGAGCCGGGAGCGGTAGGAGGCGTCGTCCACGTGGAACAGCCCGACCGACCCCAGCCGCCGCATCCGGCCCAGCACCTTCGACTTCAGGTGGTCCGGACGCTGGCTGATCACCAGGCTGCCGGGCAGCACCAGACTGCGGTCCGGGTCCTCCACCACCTCGCCCGCCCACGGGCCGAGCAGGAACTTGGCCCAGGGAAGCTCACGCTCACCCGGCCGATGGGTGATGATCGTGATCTTCCCGTCCCGCGCCACCTGGTGCGCCTGCTCCTTGGCCTCCTGCACTTGAACCCTCTCCACAGCGACACTGCTTACAGCTCCAGAAGCCGCATTACCCCTCGACGTGCGAGGAAACGTACGGCGTTCTTGCCGGGTGGGGGGCCGGCGTCCAAGATGACGCCCTCCATGCCCGTGCCGTCCCGTCGGATCGACGTCCTCGTGGCCTGCGGGGTAGGTGCTCTGGCGCTGGCCGTGTACGTCCGATCCCTGCTGCCCGGCATCGGTTACGCCGGCGACACGGCGAAGTGGCAGTTCCTCGGCGTGGTGGGCGGCGTGCCGCACCCGACGGGGTACCCGCTGTACCTCGCGATCGACAAGGTGTGGGTGTCGATCCTGCCGTGGGGGTCGATCGCCTGGCGGGTGAACCTGCTCTCCGCGGTGCTCGGCGCGGTGGCCGTCGGGGTCCTCTACGCCCTGCTCCGCATCCTCGACGTGCGCCGGGAAGTGGCGGCGGCGACGGCGCTCGTCTTCGCCTTCAGCCCCACGTTCTGGTCGCAGGCGGTGGTGGCGGAGGTGTACACGCTGCACGTCCTGTTCCTGGTCACGGTCACGGCGTGCCTGGCCCACTGGCGCAAGGGTGCCCCGAACGTCTGGCTGCTGGCGGGCCTCGGTCTGTACGCGCTGTCGTTCGGGCACCACATGACGACGGGCCTGGCGCTGCCGGGGATCGCCTGGCTGGTGTGGTCGGACCGTGGTCGGGCCGTGAACTGGCGCAACGCCGCCTTCGTGGCCGGGGCCCTCGTCGTGGGTGCGAGCCAGTACCTCTACCTGCTGCACCTCAGCGACGTCGGCGGCTACCACGAGGGCAACATCGACACGGTCGGCGACGTCGTCACCTACGTGACCGGCGGCGACTTCAAGGACGCGATGTTCGCCTTCAGCTGGTACGGGCTGCTGGTGGGCCGGGTGCCGCTGCTGCTCGACTTCCTGGGCAAGGAGTACTCCCTGCTCCTGGTGCCGATGGCCGCCGGCATCGTCGTGGGGTTGTGGTCCCGGGGCCGGGCGCAGCGGGCGATCGCCGTCCACCTCCTGTCGCTGGCGGTGTTCACGTCGATCTACGTCCTCAACTACGACGTGCCCGACCTGATCGTGTTCTGCCTGCCGATCTTCCTGTCGCTGGCGGTGTTCCTGGGTCTCGGCCTGGAGGCGGCGGCGGCGTGGGCAGCCGAACGCTGGCCCGACGACCGCCGTGTCGCCCAGGGAGTGGCCGTGGGCCTGGCGGCGCTGGTCGTCGTCGTGGGGGTGGCCGACTACAACCGGTCGGGCCAGCGGGGCACGACCGCCGACGCCGAGCGGATCGAGCGGGCCCTCGCCACCGTCGGCGACGGCTCGGTGCTGCTCACCGACAACTACCACGACAGCGAGTACTTCTGGTACTACCTGCTCGGCGAGGGGCTGGAGGACGAGCGCGACCTGGCGATGGCCCACCTGGTGACGCCGGCGCAGGTGGAGGCGTACTTCGCCGGGGGCACGGGCCCGATCGCCGCCGCCGCGCAGAAGGTGGACGACCCCGACCCGCCCCTCTACACCGCCACCCCCCACCAGGCCGTCACGCTCGCCGCCCGCGGCCTCACCGTCACCGAGGTGGCCGAGGACGTCTGGCAGGTCACCGCGTAGCCCCACCCCCAGGGCAAATTGCGTTCGAAAACCCGCACAGAGCGGCCGAACGCAATTTCCCGGGGTCGGGGTCGGGAGTCGGGATCAGCCCCGGTAGCCGTTGGTGATGGGGACCCGGCGGTCCTTGCCGAACGCCTTGGGGGTGACCCGCACGCCCGGGGGCGACTGGCGCCGCTTGTACTCGGCGATGTCGACCAGGCGGGTGATCCGCTCCACCAGGGCGGCGTCGAAGCCCATCTCGACCAGCTGGCCCCGGGTCCGGTCGTCCTCCACGTAGGCCTCGAGGATCGGGTCGAGCACCTCGTAGGGGGGCAGCGACTGGTCGTCACGCTGGTCGGGCCGCAGCTCGGCCGACGGTGGCTTGTCGATCACCCGCTCGGGGATCAGCGCCTGCCCGGCCCGGGTGTTGCGGTCACGGCACAGGGCGTAGACGAGGGTCTTGGGGACGTCCTTGATGGCGGCGAACCCGCCGGCGGTGTCGCCGTAGAGCGTCGAGTAGCCGACGGCCATCTCCGACTTGTTGCCGGTGGTCAGCACCATCCAGCGCCCGTGCTTGTTCGACAGGGCCATCAGCAGCAGCCCCCGGATGCGCGACTGGAGGTTCTCCTCGGTGATGTCCTCCGGGAGCCCCTGGAAGGAGGGGGCGAGCATGTCGAGCAGCGCGGCGTGGGCCGGCTCGATGGGGATCACCCGGTGCTCGATGCCCAGCTCGGCGCACAGTTTCTGAGCATCGGTCAGCGAGTGGTCCGACGAGTAGCGCGACGGCATCAGCACCCCGTGCACGTGCTCCGGCCCCAGGGCGTCGGCGGCGATGACCGCCACGAGCGACGAGTCGATGCCGCCCGACAGCCCGATGACCACGTCGGTGAAGCCGTTCTTGCGGACGTAGTCGCCGGTGCCCAGGACCAGCGCCTCGTACACCTCCCGCTCGGGTAGCAGCGGCTCGGTGACGGTCGGGGCCCGCACCGGCCGGGACGCGGCCCGGGACGCCTCGCTCAGCGACACCACCGGCAGCGCCGGCACCCCCACCGCCCGACCCCGCGGGTCGAGCAGCCGCTTGCGGAACACCGGCTGCACCTCGAGGTCGCACACCACCAGCGCCTCGGTGAACTGCGGCGCCCGGTCGAGCAGCCGCCCGTCGGCGTCGAACACCATGGAGGCACCGTCGAACACCAGCTCGTCCTGCCCGCCCACCTGGTTGACGTACACGAGGGCGCAGGCGGCGTCGGCGGCCCGGGTGCCGAGCATCCGCTCCCGCTCGCCGAGCCGACCGGTGTAGTACGGCGAGGCGTTGATGTTGACCACCAGCTCGGCGCCGCCCGCGGCCTGCACCGCGATGGGGCCGGTGGGGCTGAAGGCGTCCTCGCAGATCGACACGCCCACCCGCACGCCGCCCACCAGCACCAACGGCGTCTCCTCGGTGCCCGGGGCGAAGTAGCGCTGCTCGTCGAACACGGCGTAGTTGGGCAGCAGGCGCTTGTGGTAGATCACCTGCACCTGGCCGTCGGCGCACACCGCGGCGGCGTTGTGGAGGTCGCGCCGGGCGTCGACGAACCCGACCACCGCCGCGCAGCCGCCCGTCGTCGTGGCGGCGGCCACCTGGTCGAGCGCGGCGCGGTTGTCGGCCACGAACCCGGGTTTCAGCAGCAGGTCCTCGGGCGGGTAGCCGCACACGGCGAGCTCGGGCAGCACGACGAGGTCGCAGCCCTGCTCGTCGGCGGCCCGCAGGGTCTCGACGATGCGCGCGACGTTGCCGTCGAGGTCGCCGACGCGAGTGTTGATCTGTCCCAGGGCGACACGGAGCCGCGACATGGCGACAGCGTAACGATCGGCACCCGTGCTCCAGGGCACGTCGGCCCCCGAAAACCGCGCTGGACCTGCGGCTATCCGGCGGAATCGGCCCCTTGTCCGGGTAGTCATCTCTCGTACACACTGACGTTGCACCTGATGGCGGGCCTGTTCGGGGGATTCGATCGGATGAGCGCGTGGCTGAGCTGACCGGTCTCGTGGAGCGGAGCGCCGACCCCCGGGGGGTGCGGGACGCGCTCGAGCGGCTACGTCCGGAGCAGTGCGACCGCCTGCAGGGCGACGCCGATGCCGCGGCCACGTTCGTCGCCGTGGTGGCTGCCAGCCGCAGCCTCACCCGCCTCCTGCTCGCCGACGACGACACGTTCGACGTGCTCACCCGACTGGACGACCGCCCGGCGTTCGACGGCGACGACGGTGATGCCCTCGCCCGCTGGAAGCAGCACGAGCTCCTGCGCATCGCCGCCCGCGACCTGACCGGCCGCGACGGCGTCGAGGCGACCACCGGGGCGCTCTCCGACCTGGCCACCGACGTCCTCCGGAACGCGATCCGCCTGACCGGCGCCGAGGAGCTCGCCGTGGTCGGCATGGGCAAGCTGGGCGGCCACGAGCTGAACTACGCCAGCGACATCGACCTGCTGTTCGTCGGCGGCGACGTCCGCCAGGCCCGGGCGGTCATGGACCTGGCCCGCCGCTGCTACCGGGTCGACGCCAACCTGCGGCCGGAGGGCCGCGACGGTCCGCTCACCCGCAGCGTCGACAGCTACGCCGCCTACTGGCAGCGCTGGGCGACGCCGTGGGAGTTCCAGGCGCTGCTGAAGGCCATCCCCCTCGCGGGTGCCGAGGAGACCCGGCGGGCCTGGGCGGAGGCGGCCGACGCGGCGCTGTGGAGCCGGCCGGTCACCACCGACGACCTGCGGTCGCTGCGCGCCCTCAAGGCCCGGGCGGAGGCGGCGGTGGTGCGCCAGGGCATCGCCGACCGGGAGGTGAAGCGGTCGCCGGGCGGGATCCGCGACATCGAGTTCTCGGTGCAGCTCCTGCAGCTGGTGCACGGCCGGGCCGACCCGGCGCTGCGGTCGCCCACCACGCTCGACGCCCTGGGGGAGCTGTCGGCCAGCGGCTACGTCGGGGCCGAAGACGCCGACGGCCTGGCCGACGCCTACCGCTTCCTGCGCCGGGTCGAGCACGCCCTCCAGCTGTCCGACGAGCAGCAGACCCACACGTTGCCGGCCGACCGGGAGGAGCGTCGCCGCATCGCCCGGGTCCTCGGCTACCGCGGCACCCCCGAGGCCGGCCCCACCGAGGCGTTCGACCGCGAGCTCACCCAGCGCCGCAACCTCGTGCGGTCGATCCACGAGCGGCTCTACTTCCGCCCGCTGCTCGACGCCCTCGCCGGCGTCGGCCCGCTGTCGCCCGAGGCCGCGGCCGCGGCGCTCACCACCTTCGGTTTCTCCGATGTCGAGCGCACCCGCCAGGCCGTCGCCGAGCTGACCCGGGGCCTGACCCGGTCGTCGCGCATGATGCAGCAGGTCCTGCCGCTGATGCTCGACTGGCTGTCGGCCACGCCCGACCCCGACGCCGGCCTGCTGGGCCTCCGCAAGCTGGCGACCGGCGAGCAGCGCACCACCGAGCTGGCGGTGGCGTTCCGCGACAGCCCCGAGGTGGCCCGGCACCTGAGCATGCTGCTGGGCACGTCGGCCCTGTTCGGCGACCTGCTGGCCGCCAACCCCGACCTGATCGTGCGCCTCGCCGACCCCAACCGGCTGCGCACCCGCTCCCGGGCCGAGCTGCAGACCACGGCCCGCGACGCGCTGGGCTGGCGCAGCAACCTGGCCGACCGGCAGCGGGCGCTGCGCCGCTGGCAGCGCCGCCAGCTGCTGGGCATCGCCGCCCGTGACGTGTTCGGTCAGGCCGACGTGGCGCAGGTCGGCGCCGACCTCACCACCCTCGCCGAGGCGAGCCTGGGGGCGGCGCTGCGGTCGCTGGAGCCGGGCGTCCGCTTCACGGTGATCGCCCTCGGGCGCTTCGCCGGCGGCGAGCTGGCCTACGCCAGCGACCTCGACGTGGTGTTCGTCCACGACGGCGACGGGGCCGGCGCCCACGAGGAGGCGCTGCGGGCGGCGACGGGTCTGCTGCGGTTCGTCGCCGGCGACACCCCCGCGCAGCGGGTGTACCGGGTCGACACGAACCTGCGGCCGGAGGGTCGGCAGGGGCCGCTGTGCCGCAGCATCTCCGGCTACGCCTCCTACTTCGACCGCTGGGCGCTGACGTGGGAGCGCCAGGCGATGGCCCGGGCCCGTCCCGTCGCCGGCGACCCGGAGCTGGGCGAGCGCTTCATGGCGCTGCTCGACCGGGTGGTGTGGGACCGCCCGTTCACCGACGACGACGAGCGCGAGGTCCGCCGGATGAAGGCCCGGGTGCAGCGGGAGCGCCTGCCACCCGGCGAGGACCCGGAGTTCCACCTGAAGCTCGGGCGGGGCTCGCTGGCCGACATCGAGTGGACCGTGCAGCTGCTGCAGCTGCGCCACGGGGTGCGGGGGCCGGGCACGATCGAGGGGCTCGACCGCCTGGCGAAGCTGGAGGTGGTGACCCCCGGCGAGGTGGCCGTGCTGCGGGACGCCTACCGGTTCTGCGAGCGCACTCGGAACCGCTGGTGGCTGGTGGGCGCCGACCCCGTGCACCCCGACGCCCTGCCCCAGGGCACCGACGACGCGGCCCGCCTGGCCCGGTCGCTGGGCGCCGGGTCGGCCGGCGTGCTCCGGGACGACTACCGCCGGGTGACCCGCCGCGCCCGCCGGGTGGTAGAACGACTCTTCTACGGCATGCCGTAGACGACGCCAGCTAGGGGGGAACCGATGCCGGTCAAGCCCGAGGTCGAGCCGATCCTCGCCATGGTCGCAGCCGCCGAGACGCCGCTGTCGGAGCAGTCGCCGGCCGACCTGCGTGCCGCGTACGGGGCGCTGTCGGCGTTCGAGGTGAAGGACGAGGTGGCCTCCGTGGTCGACCGGACCGTCCCGGGCCCCGACGGCGACATCCCGGTGCGCGTCTACCGGCCGGCGGGCTCGTCGGAGGGCGAGGCGCTGCCGGTGCTGGTGTGGTTCCACGGCGGCGGCTGGGTGATCGGCGACCTCGACACGGCCGACGGCACGGGCCGCACGCTGGCCAACGCCGCGGGCGTGGTGGTCGTGTCGGTGGACTACCGGCTGGCCCCGGAGCACCCGTTCCCGGCGGGCCTCGACGACGCACTGGCCGTGGTGCGCTGGGTCGCCGGCAACGCGGGGTCGCTGGCGGTCGACGCCGGTCGACTGGCGGTCGGGGGCGACTCGGCGGGCGGCAACCTCTCCGCGGTGGTGGCGCAGCAGCTGCGCGACACCGGCCCGGCCGTCCGCTGTCAGCTGCTCGTCTACCCGGTGACCGACCTGCGCATGGGGACGGCGTCCTACGAGGAGAACGCCGAGGGCTACTTCCTCACCCGGGAGGCCATGGTCTGGTTCCGAGGCCACTACCTGGGCGAACGTGACCTGTCGGAGGACCCCCGGGTGTCGCCGGCGCGGGCCGACGACGGCGCGCTGACGGGCCTGCCCCCGGCTCTGGTGATCACCGCCGAGTTCGACCCCCTGCGCGACGAGGGCGAGGCCTACGGCGAGCGCCTCCGGGCGGCCGGCGTCGACACCACGGTCACCCGCTACGACGGCATGATCCACGGCTTCTTCTCGATGCGCGACTTCCTCCCCGACGG
>DATHJB010000242.1 GCA_035316325.1 Acidimicrobiales bacterium | reverse complement strand
ACTTCACCCAGGCCGTGGCGATCGACAGCGCCTGAACGGCGCCGACACCGGAGCTCCCAGTAGATGACTCGTTCCAAGGGGTTTTGGTGAGTCGTCTGTGGTCGTTTGGTTGCTCTCGAGTCGCTTGTGGTCGGAGACCGACCTGTCGGTCGGTCTCCGACCACAAGCGACTCGACCGTGGATCGGCGACTAGAGATGACTCGGGACGGAACGGTGGGTGAGGGCCTGGTGGGTGGTCAGAGTGGTAGGCATGCGGACGTCGGGGAGGGGGAACGTGGTGGGGGCGAAGCCGGGCGGGTGGTGGTACGGGGTGGCCGGGGTGGTGGCCGCCGGGGCTGTGGTGGTGACCGGGGTGTTGGGGGTGGCCCGGGCGACCGATCTGGTGGCGGAGGTCGACGACTTCCAGCGGCTCGACGGGCCGGGGACCACGTCGGTGTCGGTCGTGGAGCCCGGCGAGTACGCCGTGTACCACGAGGAGATCACCCGGGGCGTACGGAGCACCGCCGACGCCGACGGGTTCGTGCTCACGGTGGTCGGGCCCGACGGCGCCGACGTACCCGTGCGGCCGTCGGACGTGCGCTACGGCTGGGGATCGAGGCAGGCGGAGGCCATCGGCTCGTTCGACGCCACCCAGGCCGGCCTGTACGTCGTCCAGGTCGACGGCGACTACGGGCAGCTCGCCTTCGGCCGGCACATCCCCGGCGCTCCGCTCTACGGGCTCGGCCCCGCGCTCCTGGTGGCGGCGGCGGTCGTGGCGGGTTGCTTCGTCGGCGCCATCGTCGTCGGCCGGCGCCGCCGGGCCGGGGCCGGAGGCGAGGGCCGCGAGGGCAGCGACGGCAGCGGGAGCGGCGGGGGCTCACGCACGCCGGTGGTCGTCGGCGCCGTGACCGCGGTGGTCCTGGTGGTCGGTGTGGGGGCGGTGGTGCTGGTGGGCCGGACCGGCGACGACGCCACGGACGTCCTGTTGGAGGGCGCCCAGCCGCGATCCGGAGCGATGACGACGTCGACGTCCGCCATCGAGTGCACGTCCGACGCCGACTTCGAGACGGGCCTCTGCGGCCTCAGCCCCGAGGAGCTCCGGGAGATGAACCTCGCCTACGCCGACCGGCTCGAGTTCACCGGCGACCTCGACGCCGCGAACGCCGTGGCCGAGCAGGCCCGCACGGCGCTGGCGCCGATCGCCGGGGTGCTCCCTCAGCCGTCGGTCGAGCAGGTGCGGGCGGCCCTGGCTCCGGTGAGCTCCGACGTGTCGGTGATCGACAACGCCGTCCGCACGTCCGGTACGGCGTTCGGCATTGAGGTCGACGGCGGCTGCGTGTTCGGCGCCGTCCACGGCGGCACCGTCGAGGTGGAGGTCGGCGGCTACGTCAACGACGGCGGCTGCCTCGCCGCCTACGGCCACTGATCCCGCCGCTACCCGCCGGCGTTCGGCCGCTACGGTGAGGCCATGGCGGGGGCCGAGGCGGAGGTGCACAAGGGGCAGTCGGTCTACACGCCGTTGTTCCTGAAGGCCTACGACGTGTTCGTCCTCGGCTTCTCCTGCCGGCTCGTGTGGCGGTGCCCCAAGGCGCAGATGCTGGCCCACTACGACCGGCACATCGGCGCCCGGCACCTCGACGTCGGCGTCGGCACGGGCTACTTCCTCGACAAGGCCTCGTGGCCCACCGACCCGACCCTCAGCCTGGTCGACCTCAACGCCAACTCGCTCGCCGCCGCCAGCCACCGCACCGGCCGCTTCGCGCCCGCCGCCACCGACGCCGACATCCTCCAGCCGCTCCCCGAGCTCCCGCACGCGCCGTTCGACTCGGTGGGCGTCAACTTCCTGCTCCACTGCATCCCCGGCGCCTTGCCCGACAAGGCCACGCAGGTGTTCGCCCACGTCACCCCCTACGTCGAGCCCGGCGGCGTGGTGTTCGGCGCCACCATCCTCCGCGGCGGCGTCCGACGCACCCCGCCCGCCCGGGTGCTGATGGCCGCCTACAACCGCCGGGGGATCCTCCACAACCGGGGCGACAGCCTCGACGGCCTCACCACCGCCCTCGACGCAGCATTCGACAGCCACACGGTGGACGTCGTCGGCTGCGTGGCGCTCTTCGCCGGCAAGGTCGCCGCGTAGCCCCGCCCTACGGTGAGCGACATGGACGACGAGGTCGCGGCGGTCTTCGGCACGACGAGCGCCGCCGCTGCCGCCGCTCAGGCCCAGGTCGAGCCGCTGGCCCACGCTGCGGTGGCGTCGGCGACGGCCGGGATGTGGCGGGTGCGGGTGGGGGAGCGGTCGGCGGTGGTGAAGGTGCTGGCCCACCGGGCGACGGGAGGGCACGAGAACTGGCGGTCGGGCGAGGCGGAGGACCACTGGTACTACTGGCGCCGCGAGGCCCGGGCCTACGAGTCGGGGCTGCTCACGTCGCTGACCGGCGGGTTGCGGCCGCCCGAGTGCCACCTGATCGCCGAACGGGACGACGGGTCGGTGGCGCTGTGGCTGGAGGACCTGACGGGCGCGCCGGGCTCGACCTGGCCGGTGGGGCGCTACCGCGACGCCGCCCGGCACCTGGGGCGGGCGCAGGGCGAGTTCGTGGCGGGCCGGCCGCTGCCGACGGACCCGTGGCTCAGCCGGGGCTGGCTGCGCGCCTACCTGGCGCAGCGCGACCGCCACCTCGAGCGGCTCGACGACCCGGCGGCGTGGCGCCACCCCCTCGTGGCCGCCTGGTTCCCGGACCCGCCGGTCGACGAGCTGCGGGCGCTGCGCCACCACCAGGACCGCTACCTCGACCTACTCGACGCCCTGCCGCCGACCCTGTCGCACCTCGACCTCCACCCGGGCAACCTGTTCGACGCCGGCGGTGGGACCGCGGCGATCGACTGGGCGTTCGTGGGCCGCGGCGCCCTGGGGGAGGACGTCGGCAACCTGGTGCCCGACGCCGTCTTCGACTTCCACGTCCCGCCCGAGCGGCTGGACGACCTCTACGCCGCCGTCGCCGAGGGCTACCAGGCCGGGCTACAGGACGCCGGCGCCGACGTGACCCCCGACGAGGTGCGCCTGGCCATGTCGACGACCATGGTCGCCAAGTACTCGTGGATCGCCCCCGCGATCCTCGGCGCCACCTCCGAGGACCAGGAGCAACTCAACGGCCGCCCGATCGCCGATGCCCTCGCCTCCTGGGCCCCGGCCGTCCACTTCCTCCTGGCCCGGGCCACCGAGGTCGACGCCCTCTCCGGCCACCGCCCCTGACGAGCAGCTCCGCGCCCGGACCGGGATGGCTGGCAGACGGCCATCCCGGTCCGTGGCATCCGGGGGCGGAGCGGTGGAGGGGGCGAGGGTCAGGCGCGGCCGGCGGCGTGGCGGCCGCGGCGGGAGACCGCGTCGATGCTGGCGGCGACGAGCAGGACGCCGCCGGTCACCATGTACTTCACGCTCGACGTCTGGCCCAGGAGGTCCATGCCGTTGGCGATCGAACCGATGACCAGGGCGCCGAGCAGGGCCGACCAGGCGGTGCCCCGGCCGCCGAACAGCGACGTGCCCCCGATGACCGCGGCGGCGATCGTGTTGAGCAGCAGCGTCCCCCCACCCGACGACTTGTTGACCGCCAGTAGTCGGGACGCCCCGAGGATGCCGCCCGACGCCGCCATCGTCGACGCCAGCACGAACACCATCGTGCGCACCCGGTCGACCCGGATGCCCGCCCGCCGGGCCGCCTCGGCGTTGCCGCCGATCGCGAAGATGTGCCGGCCGAAGACCGTGCGCCGGGTCAGCACGTCGAAGATCACGACGAACCCCACGAAGATGCACACGCCGAGCGGCACGCCGCGGTCGTCGTTGAAGACCGCGACGGCGGCGATCGAGCCGCAGGCCACGATCGCCACCCGCAGCACGTCGCCGGCCAGCGACGGGGCTGTCAGCCCGGCGGCGACGCTGCGCCGCCGCCGCAGGACGGTCAGCCCCGCCACCACCGCGATGACCACCGTGACCAGGGTCCAGCCGACGGTGTCGGAGAAGTAGGTGCCCATGAGGCCGGTGATGGTGTCGTCGTTGAGGTTGACCGTGCCGGTGCCGCCCAGGACGCGCAGGAGCGCGCCCTGCCAGGCCAGGAACCCGGCCAGCGTCACCACGAACGACGGCACCTTCAGCTTCGTGACCCACAGGCCCTGCAGCAGCCCGATCCCAGCGCCCACGGCCAGCCCGGCCAGGATCGACGGCACCGCCGGCCACTCGCTCTTCACGTTGAGCACCGCCATCGTGGCCGCCGCCAGGCCGCTGACGTAGGCGACCGACAGGTCGATCTCGCCGAGCAGGAGCACCAGCACCACCCCGACCGCGATCGTGCCCATGGCGGCGATCTGCATCATGAGGTTGGTGAGGTTGCCGCTGGACAGGAAGTTGTCGTTGGCGACCTGGAAGTAGGTCCACACGGCCACGAGGCCGAAGATGACCGGCAGCGGCCCCAGCTCGCCCTGACGGGCCCGCTGCCACACGTAGACGGCGATGCCGACGGGGCTGTTCACCGGGGCTGTGGCCCGTATGTTCGTCTGCTCATCGGTCGAGGGTGGGGCCGACGAGCTCATGCCGATGCCTCCGTGACGTAGGTGGAGTGGACGTCTTCGGCCTGGGCGCCGGTGATGGCGGCCACCACCTCCTCGGCGGTGGTGGTGGGGGTGTCGAACGAGGCGACCCGGCGGCCGAGGCGCAGCACGATCATCCGGTCGGCTACGGCGAACACATCGACCAGGTTGTGGCTGATCATCACGACCGCCAGGCCCTCGTCCCGCAGACGCCGCACGAGGTCGAGGACCTCCCGCGTCTGCGCGACCCCCAGGGCGGCCGTCGGCTCGTCGAGCATGACGACCTTCGGGTGCCCCAACGTGGCCCGGGCGACGGCGATCGACTGCCGCTGCCCCCCGGACAGCGCTGCGACCGGCTGTCGGAGACTGGGAATCCCCACCGACAGCCGGTCGAGCAGCGTGCCGGCCTCGTGCTCCATGACCGCCTCGTCGAGCCAGCGCAGGTTGCGGCCGAAGCCACGCCCTCGCTCCTGGCCGACGAAGAGGTTGGCGACGGCATCGAGGTTGTCGCACAGCGCCAGGTCCTGGTACACGGTGGCGATCCCGAGGTCGGTGGCGGCCTGCGGGTTGCCGAGGTGCACCTCCTGCCCGTCGAAGACGATGCGGCCCTCGTCGGGCGGGTGGGTCCCGGCGATCACCTTGACCAGTGTCGACTTGCCGGCGCCGTTGTCTCCTACGAGTGCGACGACCTCCCCGCCGTCGCACTCGAAGTCGACCTCCGACAGCGCCTGCACGGCACCGAACCGCTTGCTGATGGCCTGGAGCTGGAGCAGAGGCATGGCGTCTGTAGTCCCGGACCGGCGCTCAGCCGATGCCGGCGGCCTCGCACGCCGCTGCGTAGTCGGCGGTGCAGAGCTCGTCGACCGTCCAGAAGCCGTCGGCGACGACGGTGTCGTTGACGTTGTCGATGGTGACGGCGACCGGGTCGAGGATCATCGACGGCACCTCGAGGGAGCCGTTGTCGACCTGGTCGTTGACCTGGTCCTCGGGCGGGTCCTCGCCACGGGCCAGGGCGATCGCGACCTCGGCAGCGATCTCCGCCTGGGGCTTGATGGCCTTGTAGATGGTCATGTACTGCTCGCCGGCGAGGATGCGCTGGATGCCCGCGACCTCGGCGTCCTGCCCGGTGATGGGCGGCAGCGGGTCGATGCCGGCGGCCTTCATGGCGGCGATGGCGCCACCGGCGGTGCCGTCGTTGGCGGCGTAGACGCCCACGAACCCGTCGGCGCCGAGCCGGGTGATGGCCTGCTCCATCTCCTGCTGCGCCTCGTCGGGGCTCCACTCGGGCGTGTCGTACTCGACACCGATCTCGTAGTCGCTGGTGTCGAGGACCGAGTGGGCGCCTTCCTTGAACAGGGTGGCGTTGTTGTCGGTCGGGGCGCCGTTGATCATCACCAGCGCACCGGACGCCACACCGTCGGTGGCCAGCTTCTCGGTGAGCGCCGTGGCCTGCAGCTCGCCGACCTTCGCGTTGTCGTAGGAGATGTAGTAGGCGACGTCGGCGTCGGTGATCAGCCGGTCGTAGCTCACGACGGGCACGTCCTGCTGGGCGGCCAGGCCGACGATCGACGCGGCGGAGGCGCTGTCGACCGGGTCGAGGACGAGCACGTCGGCGCCGTTGGTGAGCGCCGCCTCGGCCTGCGACTGCTGCTCGCTGGCGTCCTGCTCGGCGTTGCTGTAGAGGATCTCGCAGTCCGCGCAGAGGTCCTCGACCTTGGCCTCGAAGAGCGGCCGGTCTTGGCTCTCGTACCGGGCGGTCTTGGTCTCGGGCAGCAGCAGGGCGATCTGCAGCGCGCCGTCGCCCCCGTCGCCGCCGCCGCCACCCCCGCCGGTGGAATCGTCGTCGTCGCCACACGCCGCCGCAGCGACGAGCGCGAGGACGAGTAGCAGAGCCGGCACGCGCGAGCGTCGCCGGGCACGGATGTCGAACATGAGTCTGTCCCCCTGGTGTTCGGGCTCGTCCTCACCGTAAGAACGGGGCCGTGAACGAGGTATAGAAATCGGCCTCGGCGCGTGAACGAGTTGTGAACGGCGGGCTACGGCGGGGCGGGTGTCGGCGGCGCGGCTGGTGGCGGCTCGAAGCGGTAGCCGAGCCGGGGCTCGGTGACGATCAGCGTGGGGGCGTCGGGGGAGTCGAGCTTGGCGCGCAGGCGCCGGACGTAGACCCGCAGGTACTCGGTCTCGGTCTCGTAGCCCGGCCCCCACACCCGGCGCAGCAGGTGGGCATGGCCGAGCAGCACCCGGGGGTTGAGCGCCAGCTCCCGCAGGAGGGCCAGCTCGGTCGGCGTCAGGTGGACGCGCTCGCCGGCCTTGGTCACCCGGCGGGCGTCGAGGTCGACCACCACGTCGCCGGCCTCGACCACGCCCGGCGCCTCGGGCATGATGACCGCGGCGGCCGGACGGGTGCGGCGCAGCGTGGCGGTGATGCGGGCCAGCAGCTCCTCGATGCCGAACGGCTTGGTCATGTAGTCGTCGGCGCCCAGGTTCAGTGCCCGCACCTTGTCGCCCTCGCCGCCCCGGGCCGAGATCACGATGATGCCGACGGTCGACTGCTCGCGCAGCACCCGGCACAGCTCGAAGCCGTCGGCCTGGGGGAGCATGAGGTCGAGCAGCACCACGTCGGGGGTGCCGTCCTCGGCGAGGCGCATCACGTCCTCGCCGGTGCGCGACACGTCCACCTGGAAGCCCCGCACCAGCAGGTTCGAGCGGATCAGGTCGACGATGTTCTGGTCGTCCTCCACCAGCAGCACCCGGGTGTCGGTGTCGGTGACCTGGTCAAGCATCGGGCTCACCGTCGGGGCCGAGGGGGAGCGACACCAGGAAGGTGGTCAGCTCGCCGGTGGCCTCCAGGGTCACGTCGCCGCCGTGGGCGACGGCGATGCCGCGGGCGATGGGCAGGCCGAGGCCCGTCGAGCCCTTGGGGCCGGCGCTCACGTGGGGCTCGAACAGGGCGGCGGCCCGGTCGGCGCCGAGGGTGTGGCCGTCGTCGCTCACCCGGATGTGCACCTCGCGGCCGTCGGGGTCGGGGCAGGCGTCGACGCGGATGCGGGTGGTGGTGGGGGTGTGGCGCAGGGCGTTCTCCAGGAGGTTGACGAAGACCTGCTCGAGGCGGTCGTGGTCGGCCCACACCGGGCCGAGGCCGGCATCGACGTGGACGTGGACCCGTGGCTCGGCCTGGGCGTCGGACGTCACGCAGGCCACCGAGGCGTCGAGCACCAGGCGCAGGTCGCACCAGTCGGGGTGGACCCGGAAGATGCCGGCGTCGATGGCCGACACGTCGAGCAGGTCGGCCACCAGGCGCCGCATCCGCTCCGACTCGGTGGCGATCGTGCCGAGGAAGCGGTGCTGGGCCTCGTCGCTCCAGTGGACGTCGGGCTGGCGCAGGGAGTCGGCGTAGCCGTGGATGGCGGTGAGCGGCGTGCGCAGCTCGTGGCTGAGGCGCGACAGGAAGGCCCGTTGGAGGCGCTGCGACCGGCGCAGGGCCTGGGCTTCGCGGTGCGACGCCTCCAGCTCCTCGCGCTCCAGGGCCAGGCTCATCGACCGGGCGACGTCCTGGAGCACCTCGGCGCTCTCGTCGCCGGCGAGGGCATCGGACCAGCGCACCGCCAGCGCGGCCGGGCCGCTGGGGGCGGTGAACGGCACGGCGAGGACCAGCCCGTCCCGGTTCTTCACGCGCACCTGCTGGCCGTCGGTCAGGGCCTTGTCGGCCGTCGCCTCCAGACCCGGCTCGCCGGCCGAGGCCCGGGTGACCCCCTCCGCGCCTGCACCCGCACCCGCGCCCGCGGCCACAGGTTCGGAGGTGCGGACCACGGCGTCCTCGGCGTCGAGCACCTTGCACAGGGCTTCGAGCGCGGCGTCGAGCCCGGTGTGGACCTGCTGGGGGCCGGCGAGCACCTCGAGCACCGCCCGGATCGCCTCCAGCACCCGGTTGCGGCGGCGCGACTCGGCGAAGTTGCGCTCCCGCTCGATCGACGCCGCCGCGTGGCTGGCGTACAGCATGATCAGCTCGAGCTGGTCGTTGCGCAGGCGGCCGACGGTGTCGCCGTAGCCGGAGATCGTGCCCAGGACGCCGCTCGCCCCGGTGATCGGCGCCGCCCAGGAGCTCAGGACGCCGGCCCGCTCGGCCGCCGGCAGGAACGCCGCCCACGCCGGGTCGCCCCGCACGTCCTCGGTCACCACCACTGACGCCGTCGCCGCCGCCACCCCGACCGGCCCGCCCTGGTGGCCGAGGGGCAGCCGGTCGTTGACCGCCAGCAGCGCGTCGGGCAGCGCCACCGCCGCCGACCGGCGCAGGAACGGCGTGCCGGTGGTCTGGTCGAGGAGGTGGACGCACAGGGTCTCCTGCCCGATCGCGGCGCTCATGGCCGAGACGACCAGCGGCAGCGACGCCGTCGGCTCCACCGCCGAGAGCTGCTCGACGAGGCTGCCGAGGCGGCGCAGCTGGCGGCTCGCGGTGGAGTCGGCCTCGATGCCCGACTGCATCGCCACCACGTCGTCGGGGTGCACCTCGCGGGGTGACACGTCGGCCACCAGCCGGCCGTGGCGCAGCACCAGGATGCGGTCGACCAGGTTGAAGACCTGCTCCAGCTGGTGGGTGATGAGCACGACGGTCGTGCCCCGGGCGCGCAGGTCGCGCACCAGCCCCAGGACCGCCCGGGTCTCGTTGTGGCCCAGGTTGGCGGTGGGCTCGTCGAGGATCAGCAGCTCCGGGTCGCCGGTCAGCGCCCGGGTGACGGCCACGGCCTGACGCTGGCCGCCCGACAGCGACGCCACCGGCCGGGTCAGGTCGGGGATGTCGATGCCGACCCGGGCCAGCAGGCGCTCGGCCTCGCTGCGCATGTCGGCCTCGGCCAGCATGGGCCGGCCCCGCTCGCGACCCAGGAACAGGTTGGCGACGCTGTCGAGGTTGTCGCACAGGGCCAGGTCCTGCCACACGACGCCGACCCCGGCGGCGAGGGCGTCGTCCTGGCCGAGGCCGAGGGGTCGGCCTTTCACCAGGACCTCGCCGGCGTCGGGCCGCACCGCCCGGGCGATGCACTTGGCCAGCGTCGACTTGCCGGCGCCGTTGTCGCCCACCACCGCCAGGGCCTCCCCGTCGGCGACCGTGAGGCTCACGTCGTCGAGCACCTGGAGCGCGCCGAACCGCTTCGACAGCCCCCGCACCTCCAGCAGGGGTACGCCCGGGTCCACGGTCGCATCCGCTCGCGCCACGTCGTCAGTGTGCTCCCCGCGGCGATTTCGTGCCTCGGATCTGTAGGTTCGCCGGGTGATCGCGGTGGTGACGGGCGCCAACCGGGGAATCGGGTTGGAGGTCGTGCGCCAGCTCGCGGACCGGGGCGACACGGTGTACCTGGGGTCGCGGGACGAGGCGAAGGGGCGGGCCGCGGCCTCGCCGTTCGTGGCCGCCGGGCTCGACGTGCGGCCGGTGGTGCTCGACGTGACGTTGCCGGCCGGCGCCGAGGCCGTCGCCGCCCTGGTCGACCGGGAGCACGGCCGGCTCGACGTGCTGGTCAACAACGCCGCCATCCACTACGACCCTTCCGACCACCCCGCCGCCGCCCCAAGGGGTCTCGGGCTTCGCCGAGGCTGCTACATGTGGTGCAGACGGCGGTCGACGCCGACCTGGGCGTGGTGCGGGAGGCGCTCGAGACCAACGTCCTGGGCGCCTGGCAGGTGACCCAGGCGCTGCTGCCGCTGCTTCGCCGCAGCGACCACGGCCGCATCGTCAACGTGTCGAGCGGTGGCGGCTCCCTGAGCGAGATGGGCGGCGGCATCCCCGCCTACCGGGTGTCGAAGGCCTCGTTGAACGCCCTCACCCGCATGTGGGCCGACGAGCTGCGGCGCGACCGCATCCTGGTGAACGGCATCTGCCCCGGGTGGGTGGCCACCGACATGGGTGGCGGGGGCGGCCGGCCGGTGGCCGAGGGTGTGGCGGGCATCGTCTGGGCCGCCACCCTCCCCGACGACGGCCCCACCGGCGGCTTCTTCCGCGACCGCGACCGCGACCCCGTCCCCTGGTAGCGACGCCATCGGGGGGCGCCCGGGCGGTTGACGTAGCGTCCGGGGATGAGCGACGACGGCAACGGCGACGGCGACCTCGGGGACGGGCACGCGATCGGGGTGATGATGATGCAGCAGCTCACCGACCTGGTCGACAGCTGGGGCACCGTGCTCGAGGCCGTCGCCGAGCACGGCGTCGACCCCATGCCGCTGCTCAAGTCGCTGGCGCAGACCCTCCGCGACACCGCCGACCAGCTCGACCCGGTGTCGTAGGCCCTATGTTTCGCCGCTCAGGTTCCATCACTGCCGGCGGCGTGCCGATCGGCTAGGCCATCAGCTGATGGGAGACACGTCGACTTCTGATGCGGCGGTGGTGGTCGGGTCGGGGCCCAACGGGCTGACGGCCGCGGTGGTGCTGGCGCAGGCCGGGCTGTCGGTGACCGTGTTGGAGGCGGCCGAGACCATCGGCGGCGGTACCCGCTCGGCGGAGCTGACCGTGCCGGGCGTCCTGCACGACATCTGCTCGGCGGTCCACCCGTTCGGCGCGGCGTCGCCGGTCTTCCGGTCGCTGCCGCTGGAGCGGCACGGGCTGGAGTGGCGCTGGCCCGAGGTCGACCTGGTCCACCCGCTCGACGGCGGCCGGGCCGGGGTGTTCCTCCGCTCGATCGACGAGACGGCCGCCGGCCTGGGCGACGACGGGCCGGCCTGGCGCCAGGTGTTCGGCCGGGCGTCGGCGGCCTTCCCGGACCTGGCCGACGACATCCTCCGCCCCCTCGTCCACGTGCCCCGGCACCCCGTGGGCCTGGTGAGCTTCGGGCTGCGGGCACTGCTACCGGCGACGTGGCTGGCCCGGCGCTTCCGCACCGACGAGGCCCGGGCCCTGTTCGCCGGCATCGCCGCGCACGTCATCCACCCGCTCAGCCGGCCCGCCACCGCTGCGGGCGGGATCATGCTGACCGCGTCCGGGCACCACGTGGGCTGGCCCGTCGCCGCCGGTGGGTCCCAGGCGGTGACGACGGCGTTGGCGGGACTGCTGGCCGAGCTGGGCGGCACCGTCGAGACGGGCGTGCGCGTGACGTCGCTGGCCGACCTGCCCCCGGCGAGGCTGAAGCTGTTCGACACCTCGCCGTCGGGCCTGCTGGCCATCGCCGGCGACGCCCTACCGGAGCGCACCCGCCGCGCCCTGCGCCGCTGGCGCTACGGCCCGGCGTCGTTCAAGCTCGACCTCGCCGTCGAGGGCGGCGTGCCGTGGACCGCCGAGGCCGCCCGCCGGGCCGGCACCGTCCACGTCGGTGGCCCGATCGGCGAGATCGCCGTGGCCGAGGCCGAGGTCCACCGGGGACGCCTGCCGGAGCGGCCGTTCGTGCTGGTGGCCCAGCAGTACCTGGCCGACCCGGCGCGCTCGGCCGGCGACGTCCACCCGGTCTGGGCCTACGCCCACGTGCCCCGGGGCTACGACAGCGATGTCACCGAGCCGATCCTGCGCCAGCTCGAGCGCTTCGCCCCCGGGGTGCGGGAGCGGATCGTGGGGCAGCACGTGATGTCGCCCGCCGACTTCGCCGGCTACAACGCCAACTACGTCGGCGGCGACATCTCCACCGGTGCCAACACCCTGCGCCAGCTGGTGTTCCGGCCCCGGGTGGCGCTCGACCCCTACGCCACGGGCCTCCCCGGGGTGTACCTGTGCTCGGCCGCCACGCCCCCCGGCGCCGGCGTCCACGGCATGTGCGGCTACCACGCCGCCCGCTCGGCCCTGCGTTCCCTCGGC
>DATHJB010000241.1 GCA_035316325.1 Acidimicrobiales bacterium | reverse complement strand
CCTGGTCACGGTGGCCGGCGTCGCGTTGGGCCGGCTCATCGGCGGCACGGTCATCGTGGAGACGATCTTCAACCTGCCGGGGATGGGGACGATGATCGTCGACGCCGTCGGCTCCCACGACTTCCGGGTGGTGCAGGCCGGCGTGCTCGTCATCGCCGTGTTCTACGTGACGCTCAACGCCGTCATCGACGTCTCGTACGCCTACCTGGACCCGAGGATCCGCCGTGGCCGGGTCTGAGCTCCTGCTCGACGATGCGGGCAGCGACGTCGGCGTCGGGACCGACGATGCGGCGCCGTGGCCGCTCGACGGGACGCGGCTGCGCCTGACCGCCCGGTCTCGGCGCCGTGGCCGTCGGCTGGTCGTGGGCCTCGCCGCCCTCGCCATGGGCGTCGTGCTGGTGGTCGCCGGGACGGTGGTCCTCCCGGAGGTCACCGCGGTGTTGCGGGTGGCGCTGGCATTGGCCGGTTCCGGCCTCGTCTACCTGGGCGCCGACCGACTCGGGCGGTTCTTCCTCGGTGAGGAGCTGGAGACCGCGCTGTGGTTCTCGGTGGCCTGGCTCGGTCTCGTCACGCTGGCGGCGGTCGGCGCGGACCTGTTGCCGTTGGCCGAGTCTCGTGACGTCTCCAAGACGCTGACGACGCCGACGTTGCTGCGGCCCGACCTGTTCTCCGAGCATCCCCTGGGCACCGACCGTCAGGGCCTCGACATCCTGGGCGGTGTCGTCCACGGCGCCCGGGTGTCCCTCGTCGTGTCGCTGGGGGCCGTGGCGATGGGGATGGCGATCGGTGGCCTCGTCGGCATCACGGCGGGCTACTACCGCGGCAGGACCGAGGGTGCCGTCAACGTGGTGGCCGACTCGATGCTGGCGTTCCCACCGCTGATCCTGCTGCTGGGCATGGTGGCGGTCGTCGAGCCCAGCGTCCGCAACGTCACGATCGCGCTCGGGGTGCTGGGGATCCCCACGTACATCCGGCTCAGCCGGGCCAACACGATGGTGTTCGCGCAGCGCGAGTTCGTGCTGGCGGCCAGGGCGTTGGGCGCCAGGGACCGGCGGCTCATCCTGCGCGAGCTGCTGCCCAACGTGGCGCTGCCGGTCGTGTCGTACAGCTTCATCGTGTTGGGGGCGTTGATCGTCGCCGAGGCCTCGTTGAGCTTCCTCGGGTTGAGCATCCGCCGTCCCAACCCGACCTGGGGCAACATGATCGCCGCCGGGCAGACGACCATCGAGCAACACCCGCACCTCGTCTTCGCGCCCGGCATCGTGCTGTTCCTGACCGTCTTCGCCCTCAACCGCGTGGGCGACAAGGCCCGCAAGCTCTGGGACCCTCGCCGGAGCCGGCTGTGAGCCCGGAGGAGGACGAGAGCGAGTGAGACCGTTTCCCGTCGGCAGTGCCGGCCCGCCCCTGCTGGTCGTCGAGAACCTGCGCACGATGTTCGACACGCCACGGGGCGTCTTGCGGGCGGTGGACGGTGTCTCGTTCACGCTCGAGCGGGGCGAGACGCTGGGCATCGTCGGCGAGTCCGGCTCGGGCAAGTCGGTGCTGGTGCGGTCGATCATGAACCTGCTGGCCGACAACGCCTACGTACCCGAGGACAGCGAGGTGATCTTCGACGGGCGCGACGTGCGCCAGCTGTCGCGGCCGGAGGCCAGGCACTTCTGGGGCACCGAGATGGCGATGGTGTTCCAGGACCCCATGACGTCGCTCAACCCGGTGAAGCGCATCGGTGCGCAGCTCACCGAGTCGATCCGCTACCACCTGAAGCTGAGCCGCAACGCGGCGACCGAACGGGCCGTCGACCTGATGCACCAGGTGAAGATCCCCGATCCCAAGCGCCGCCTGGACCAGTACCCCCACGAGCTGTCGGGTGGCATGCGCCAGAGGGTCACCATCGCCATCGCGCTGGCCTGCGAGCCCCGGCTGCTCATCGCCGACGAGCCCACCACGGCGCTCGACGTCACCGTGCAGAAGCAGATCCTCGACCTGCTGGCGCGACTGCAGGAAGAGCACGACATGGCGATGATCCTCATCACCCACGACCTGGGCGTCGTCGCCGGCCGAGCCGACCGGGTGGCGGTGATGTACGCCGGTCAGCTCGTCGAGGTCGCCGCCACCGACGCCCTCTTCACTCAGGTCCGTCACCCGTACACCGAGGCGTTGCTCAACTCCGTCCCCAAGGTGGACCAGCCGAGCCACACCCGCCTCGACGCCATCAGCGGCCGGCCGCCCGACATGGCACAACTCCCCAAAGGGTGCCGGTTCGCGCCGCGCTGCCGTTACGCCCTGGCCGACTGCCTGGACCGCAACCCAGAGATGCTGGAGACCGAGCTGCTCCCGCACCGGTGGCGGTGCTTCGTCCCGGTGGGGAGCCCGGAGGCCGACACCGCGCTGGCCGACAACCTCAGGGCCGGGCACACCGCAGCCGGGCTCGACCTGAACGCCGTGGCGGTCAGCTGATGGCCGGCACCGGCAAGGCCCACCTCCGGGACGGCGACGACGTGCTGCTGCGGGTGGAGGACCTCGTGGTCGAGTTCGCCGCCGGCCGCAACCAGACCGTGCACGCCGTCTCGGGCGTCAGCTTCGACGTGCTCGACGGCGAGACCCTGGGCCTGGTGGGCGAGTCGGGGTGCGGCAAGTCCACAACGGGACGGGCGATCATGCAGCTGCCATCGCCCACCTCGGGCTCGGTGGTGCTCGAGTCCACCGACCTGACGGAGCTGGCCGACGAGGACCTGCGGCGGACGCGCCGCCAGCTGCAGATGATCTTCCAGGACCCGATCTCGTCTTTGAACCCGCGGCGCAAGGTCAGAGACGCGGTCGCCGAAGGCCTGCGCATCTGGGGCGGGCGCAACGGCGAGACCGCTGCCAAGGTCGACGAGGTCCTCGAGGCCGTCGGCCTGGCACCCGAAGTCGTGGGCGATCGCCGTCCGGGCCAGTTCTCCGGGGGTCAGTGCCAACGCATCTGCATCGCGCGGGCGCTCGTGCTCGAGCCCAAGGTCGTCATCTGCGACGAGCCGGTGTCGTCGTTGGACGTCTCGGTCCAGGCGCAGATCCTCAACCTGCTCGAGGAGATGAAGGCCCGCTACGGCCTCACGCTCGTCTTCATCGCCCACGACCTCGCCGTGGTCAAGAACATCAGCGACCGGGTGGTCGTGATGTACCTCGGCAAGATCTGCGAGGTCGCCACGCCCGACGAGCTGTTCGCCCACCCGTCGCACCACTACACGCGGCTGCTGCTGGCCTCGATCCCGAAGCCGACGCCCGGCAACCGGCAACACGGAGAGGGACTGGCGGGCGAGCTGCCGTCACCGCTCGACCCGCCTTCCGGCTGCCGCTTCCGCACCCGCTGCCCGGCGGCGCAGGACCGATGCGCGCACGAGGAGCCCCAGATCCGTGAGGTCCGCCCCGGGCACTACGTCGCCTGCCACTTCCCCGAGGCAGCGCCGGCCCTCTAGATCTTCCTGTCCGGGGGTTGAGGTTGCAGATCCACCTCGTTGGAGGGGTGGTGGTGGACCCTGTGGTTCCTTCCACAGATCCAGAGGAGCCCACCACCGTGACCCCGGCAGAGATCATCTATCAGCGACGTGCCCGTGTGCTGGATGTCGCCCGCGAGACCGGCAACGTGGCGGCGACGTGCCGCATGTTCGGTGTGTCGCGCACGACGTTCTACAAGTGGCGCAGTGTCGCTGAGCGCTACGGCGTCGAGGCGCTGTTGCCCAAGGACCGTCGGGTGCCGCAGATGCCCAACGCGACACCGACCTGGGTGGTCAACGAGCTGCTCACCCTCGCCGTGGTGGAGCCGACGTTGGGGTGCCGCCAGTACTCCGATCGGCTCGACGACCGGGGCTACCAGATCGCCAAGTCCACCGTGCAGGAGATCCTGATCCGCCACGGGCTGGGCCGGCGATCCGCCCGCGTCGCCCGGGCCGCAGCGGTCACCGCACAGACGACGGGTCTGGTCACCGAAGCCGCTCGTGAGGACGAGCCCTTCGGGTTCTGCCACTTCGCGGCCCGGCCCGGCGACCTCGTGGCCCTGGACAGCTTCTACATCGGGAACCTCAAAGGCGTCGGCAAGGTGTACCAACTCACCGCCATCGAGACCGCCACCCGCTGGGCCACCGTGATGATCATCCTCGGCACCCCCAACGGCACAGTCACCGCCCGCTTCCTGGAGACCGTGATCCGCCGCTACCGGCGTCTCGGTGTCACCGTGCGGGCGGTGCTGACCGACAACGGTCCCGAATACATCGCCCGCACCTTCACCACCGCGCTGGCCGCCAAAGGCCTGACCCATCACCGCATCCCACCCCGGTCCCCGAACCACAACGCCGTGTGCGAACGCTTCC
Organism: Acidimicrobiales bacterium; assembly: GCA_035316325.1. Taxonomy (NCBI): domain Bacteria; kingdom Bacillati; phylum Actinomycetota; class Acidimicrobiia; order Acidimicrobiales; species Acidimicrobiales bacterium. The sequence goes on along the minus strand of DATHJB010000241.1, from coordinate 3,066 downwards.
AAGGCACCGCCCTCCAAGAGGCCTGGCGCCCCGCCTTCCACCGCCGGCGCTTCACCTCCACCCGCCAACTCCAAGCCGAGATCGACGCCTGGCTCATCAACTACAACAACCGGCGCCGCAACCACAGCGACTACATGCGCGGCCGCACACCCCGCCAGATGCTCAACCTCCACCGCAACCGCCAAACAGCCTGACACCATGACCCAACCCAGAGCCCACCCGTCACCTCAACCCCCGGTCCGGAAGCCCTAGACGACCAATTCCAAGGGGTGGTCTGACGGCTTCTCTGTGCCGACGGGTCGTTGGGCCTGGCACCGTGGGGCGTCCAGCGACCGAAATGGTTGCCTCCTGCCGCATCGAGCCCGGACCCTGATGATCGTGCGGTGCCAGGCGACCCTTTCAGTCGCCACACACCGCACCGACCGGCCACTGGCGCTCCCCCGGCCAGAGGCGACCTTCCCGTCCCGAGTCATCTGTAGCCACCGACCACAGTCGAGTCGTTCGTAATCGGAGACCGACCACAAACAACTCAAGAACAACCGAACGACCACAAACGACTCGCCACCGCCCCGGGATTGGTCATCTAGGACTGCAGGGACCGCTGACGGGAGAGAGGAACATGACCGAGGTGCTCGAACGGTGGGCCGAGGGGACCGGGGGACGGTTGCGGTACCTCGACAGCGCGTCGGAGGAGACCGTCGGCCTGCCCGTCCTCTTCTCACCCGGCCTCAGCGACACGGCCGACGAGTACGAGGCGGCGTTCGCTGCCCTGACGCCCCGCCGCCTGCTGGTCGTGGAGGTGCGGGGCCAGGGACGCAGCGACGCCCCGCCCACCGGCTACTCCGCCGACGACCACGTCGACGACCTCGAGGCGGTGGTCGAGCACGCCGGGCTCGACCGCTTCCACCTCATGACGTTCTCCCGGGGGACGACGTGGGGCATCGACCTGGCCCGGCGCCGTCCGTCGTGCGTGGCGTCGGTCAGCATCGGCGACTACCGCGCCGTCGAGGTGGGCCTGCCGCCGACCTTCGCCGAGAGCCAGTGGCGCACCCGGTTCCGGGGACGGCCGATGCCCGACCGGGTCACCTTCCACGTCCTGGAGGGCATCGCCCGAGAGTCACGCGACCGGGACCTGTGGGAGGCGCTCGGCGGGCTGGGCGTCCCGGTGCTCGTCGGGCGGGGAGCCGCCGGCGGGATCCTGCGCGACGCCGACGTGGAGCGCTACCGGGCCGCGGTCGCCGACATCGAGGTCGTCACGTTCGACGACGCGGCCCACGACCTCTTCCGGCCCGATCGCACCGCCTACCCGAGGGCCGTCGCCGACTTCGTCGCCCGTCAGGTCGCCGAGACGGGAGGACGGCCGTGACGCGGCCGGTGTCGATCCTCCTCAGCGAGACCGCCCACGACCGCTACTGGGCCCGCATCGTCGACTGCGCTCCGCAGGCGGAGGCCGTGCAACTGCGCCGCGACGGCACGCGCTCCGGCACGACCGACCGGGTCGAGGTGGCCTGGGTCACCACCGACGTGTACCCGGACCTCGCCGGCGGCTTCTTCGGCACCGCGGTGCGCACACCGTCGCTGCGCTGGCTGCAGTCGGCGGCGGCCGGGTTCGACAACCCCGTCTACGCTCGCCTCGTCGACGCCGGCGTGCGGGTCACCTCCGCGCACGTCAGCTCAGGCCCGATCGCCGAGCTCGTGGTGCGCGCCATCCTCGACCATGCCCACGACGGCCCCCGCTGGCGAGCCGCCCAGGCCGCCCGCGCCTGGTCACCGGCGCGCCACGGGAACGTGCTGGGCACGACCTGGACGATCGTCGGCTTCGGCTCGATCGGCCGGGCGGTCGCCCGGGTCGCACGAGCCCTGGGCGCCCGGGTGCATGGCGTGCGCCGCCATCCGTCTCCCGACGACCCGGCGGACGAGATGTTCCCCCTCCAGCGCCTTCACGACGCCGTGACGGGCGCGTTCGCCGTGGTGCTGGTCGTGCCGCTCGACGCCGGTACCGCCGGGCTGGCCGACGAGGCGCTCTTCGGTGCCATGGCCCCGGGTTCGATCCTCGTCAACGTGGGCCGGGGCGAGCTCGTCGACGAGCAGGCGCTCCTGCGGGCCCTCGACCGGGAAGCCCCGGAGGCGGCGGCCCTCGATGTGTTCGCGACCGAGCCGCTGCCGCCCGACCACCCGTTCTGGGACCACCCACGGGTAGCGATCACACCCCACGTGGCCGGCACGACCACGGGAGCCGACGATCGCCTCAGCGAGCTGTTCGTCGCCAATCTCGGCGGCTACCTCAGGGGCGGGCCGCTCGCACACGAGGTCCGCCCCACGGACCTGGCCGTCAACTAGCCAGGATCGCCCGTAGCTGAGGCCTCCGGATCGCAGCGGCCTGACGTACGGGTTCGGCGCGGTGCTGGCCCCCGTCCCGCGGCGTTTGTCATGATCCGGGCGTGTGCTTCGCTGTGGGGCCAGCCGAGAGCGATGAGTTTTACGAGGCCGCGACGTCGGTCTACAGAGAACCGTACGGACGGGGAGATCGTGAGATCCTCGTCGAGGAGGACCAATGGGCTTGAGCAGCTACAGACTGAACGCGTCGATCGCGGTGACCGACATGACCCGGGCCGAGGAGTTCTACGAAGGCAAGCTCGGTCTCTCGGCGGTACGGACCGGGGCTGACGGAAGCAAGGTCTATGCGTCAGCCGGTGACGAATCGCTGGAGGTCTACCCATCTCCGGACCACGCCGGTCGGTCGACCGCGACCCTGGCCACCTGGCACGTCGACGACGTCGAGCAGACGGTCGACGAGCTGACCTCGAACGGCGTGACCTTCGAGCAATACGAAGGCGTGCTCGAGACCGGCTTCGACTACGGCACGGACGAGAAGGGGATCTCACCCCGCGCCGGCGGCGGCAAAGTCGCCTGGTTCAAGGATCCCGACGGGAACATCTTTTCGATCGAGGGTGATCACTAGCTGAGCCTGCCTTAGCCAGGATGCCCGTAGCTGGGCCCGGCGCATCAGTGTCATCGCCGTTGTCGGGTAGCACCGCCGAGGCGCCGGCAACCGTGTCGAGCCCA
>DATHJB010000240.1 GCA_035316325.1 Acidimicrobiales bacterium | reverse complement strand
CGTGCGTCGAAAACTGAAACAGGTTCTAGCAGAGGTCACGCCCGAAGCGAAACGCCACTGAGGCTGGGTCGACAGGTAGTTGCAGTCGTACTGTACGAACATGGCGAACGCGGACGTGCTCGACGCCGCGGTCGGGGTGGCCGCGGCAGTGCTGGCGACCGGGCGGGTCCCCCGGCCGGTGTTCGGGTCCGGACGCGAGACTGCGTGGCAAGTGGCCGCCACGGCACCACCTGCCACGCAGTTTCGGTCCGGCGGCTAGGTCTTCACGACGGCGGGCACCTCGGCGAAGCTGATCACCGAGCGGATCGCCTCGCCGGCCTTCAGCGCGGCGACGGCGTCGTTGACGTCGTCGAGGGCGAGCCGGCGGGAGATCATGCCCTCCAGGTCGAGGCGGCCGTTCTTCCAGAGGCCGAGGACCCGGTGGAAGTCGGTGCGCACGTCGGCCGAGCCGTAGTACGAGCCGGTGAAGTTCTTCTCGGCGAAGAAGACCTCGAAGGCGTTGAACGACACCTGCTTGTCCATTGCGCCCACGCCGATGATGCAGGTGGTGCCGCCGCGGCGGGTCACGTCGAAGGCGTTGCGCATGGTCTGCGGCAGGCCGATCGCCTCGAAGGCGTAGTCGAAGCCGTCGCCCCCGGTGATCTCGTTCTTGGCGGCCTCGAGGTCGTCGGGCTTCACCGCGTGGGTGGCACCGAAGCGCTTGGCGTCGTCCAGCTTCTGGTCGACCAGGTCGACCGCCACGATCTCGGAGGCCCCGGCCACCCGGGCACCCTGGATGGCGGCGATGCCCACGCCGCCGCAGCCGAACACCACGACCGACGAGCCCGGCGTCACCTTGGCGGTGTTGAGCGCTGCGCCCACGCCCGTCATCACGCCGCAGCCCACCAGCGAGGCGATCTCGAACGGCACGTCCTTGTCGACGGCGATCGCGGCCTGGTGCGGCAGGATCACCTCCTCGGCGAAGGTACCCGTGCCGGCGAAGCCGAAGACGGGGTCGCCGGCGATGCGGAAGTTGGGCACCCCGGCCACCGCGAACTGGATGTTCACGCACAGGTGCGGCTGGTGGTGCTTCACGCAGAAGTTGCACTGGCCGCAGGGCGGGCTCCACGCCACGATCACGTGGTCGCCTTCCTTGACGCTGGTGACGTCCGGGCCCACCTCGGTCACCACGCCCGCGCCCTCGTGGCCCGGCACGAACGGCACCGGCTGCGGGATCAGGCCCGACATGCCCGACACGTCCGAGTGGCACACGCCCGTCGCCTCGATCTTCACCTTCACCTGGCCGGGACCGACGTCGACCAGTTCGACGTCGTCCCGCAGCTCCAGCTGCTCGTCACCAGTGTTGCGGAGCACAGCGGCACGCATTGGGGTCCCCCTTGGATGGATCGTCACCGGGGACGGACGTGACCCGGCTCCCGTGACTCTTGACCCTCGGGTCAGTGGGTGTCAACCCGGCCCGGGGAACAGAACGCGGCCCTCGTCGATCAGTACTCGGTACCGCGGCGAAACGGCTGTGGAACCACCCACGAGGAGCGCACATTGGACAACGGACCCCGGGCCCGCGCCTGCCGCACGCTGGCCATCACCGCCGCCGTCACCGCCGTCACGGCGGCCGGCATCGGCCTGTTCGCCGGCAGCAGCGCGGCCGACGACGACCCCCACGCGCCGACGACGGTGCCGCCGCCGACCGTCACGACACCCGACCCCACGGGGCCGCCGCCGACCGTCACGACGCCCGCAACGGCGCCCGACCCGACCGCGCCGCCGCCGACCGTCACGACACCGGCCCCGCCCGTCACCACGCCGGGGCTCCCGCTCCCGCCGGCGGCCGACCCGGTCCTCGGCGAGCCTCCCTATGCCGGATGATGGTCGAGCCGGCGACGACGTGGTCCTTCCCAGGGAACGGATCGGCTGTCCCACCGATCTATGAGGGTGTGATGACGGGAACCAGCTCGAGACGGACCGACACCGGGGTCGAGGACGACTTCAGCGCCCTCTACCGCGACCAGCGGGATCGCCTTCGTCGGGTGGCCTACCTGATGACCGGTCAGGCCGCCGTGGCGGAGGAGATCGTGCACGACGCGTTCCTCCGCGTCCACGGCCGCTGGCGGTCCCTCGACGTACCCGCGGCCTACCTGCGGCGCACGGTCGTGAACCTCTGCCTCGCCTGGCGGTCGCGATCGGCGATGGCCCGCGAGCGCGAGCCGCGGGTGGGTGGCTGGGTCGACCCGCCCGAGCTCGACGAGACCTGGGCGCTGCTCGACCGCCTGCCCCGCGACCAGCGGGTGGCGCTCGTGCTCCGCTACTACGAGGACCTGGCGGTCGACGAGATCGCCCAGGTCATGGGGTGCCGGCCCGCCACCGTCCGCACCCGCATCCACCGGGCGCTCACCGCCCTGCGCAAGGAGATGACCCCGTGAACGACCTGCTCACCCCGGAGGAGGCGGAGAACCGCCTGCGCCGCACGCTGGCCGCCCGCGCCGAGCGGATGGCCGACGGCGACGACGCCCAGGCCGATTGGGACCCGACGCCGGTCGCCCTGGTGCCGCTGGTGGCGTCCCCGGCCCGGCGGGCACCGGTCGCCCGGCGGGCGCTGCTCGCCGCGGCAGCGGTGGTCGCGGTGGGAGGCCTCGCCGCCGCGGTGGCCGTGTCGTCCCGGGACGGCTCCTCCCCCGCCGACGACACCACCGCCGGGCCGGGCACCGAGCCGGACGCCACTGAGCCAGGGGCCGCGGTCACGGACCTCCAGCCGGCGAGCTGCGCCGAGTGGACCGTCACCACCACGCCGCTGGGTGGCACCGAGCCGCCCCCCACGGTCCCGAGCGACCCCGTCCCGCCGTCCACCGCCCCGGCCGACAGCCTGGGCCGCTCCTACATCTCGATGCAGCTGGCCACCGAGCCGATCGACCCCAGCTGGGCCGACCAGCTCGCCATCGTGGTGCACCGGCCGGCGCCAGGCGCTGATCCCTCCGACGAGGCGGTCCAGGTCGGCGACCGCCCCGGCCGCTACCGAGCCATGCAGGGCGCCATGGCCCACATGGGCTCCGTCACCTTCGACGTCGACGGCGAGACGATCGTGGTCACGGCCTGGCAGGTCTCCAAGGCCGATCTGATCCGCGTGGCTGCCAGCGTCGAGCCCAACGCCGACGGCACCTGGTCCTACGGGGTGCTGCCCGGCTACGAGGACCACTGCGGCGGCTGAACCGCTCGAACCGCCGTCGGCCTCCCGCCCCCTCGCTCGACCCTCAGTCGAAGCCGGGGGTGAGGAGGTCGGCGGCCTCCCGCAGCTCGTCCGACACCCAGGCCATGTCGCCCATGCCGTTGGCCCAGCTGATCAGGCAGGACCACCACACGTGGCCCAGCACCTTGGTGACCGCGGCCTCCTCGGCCGGGTCGACGCTGTCGGGGAACGCCGGTCGCATGATGCGGGCGAGGGCGCTGGTCATCCCGTCCATCGCCTCGACGCCGGCCGGGTCGCCCGACGTCAGAGCCGTCACCACCGCGCTGGTGAGCTGGGGCTGGCGGTCCATGGCCCGCAACGCCCGGTCGAGCACGTCCATCACCCGGTCGCCGGTGCTCCCGCCGGCAGGTGGACGGGCCAGCACGGTCTTCTCCAGGTCGGCCACCCACTCGACCATCGCCGAGGCCAGCAGCGAGTCCTTCGACGAGAAGTAGCGGTAGATGGTGCCGAGGGCGACGTTGGCGCGGGCCGCCACGTCGCGCATCTGCACGGCGTCGTAGCCGCCCTCCGCCGCCAGGTCGAGCGACGCCCGGATCACCCGCTGACGCCGCGCCGCCTGGCTCTTGGTCAGGGTGTCCACCATCGGTGCGTCCGGGCCCGGCATGGCGCACAAAGCTACTGGTGACCGTGACTGGTCAGGCGGAAAGGCGCGTCGCGGTCGTCCCGGGGCTCCTGCGGCAGGCCCAGCGCCCGCTCGCCGATGATGTTCGCCTGCACCTGGTCGCTGCCCCCGGCGATGCTCAGCGACGGGGCGTGCAGGAAGCGCCGGCGCCACATGTCGCCGTTGGCGAGCTGGCCCTCGGCGCCCTGGATGTGCACGGCGGTCCGGGTGAGCGCCCGCATGTAGCGGGAGTGCGCCAGCTTCATGACCGACGCCTCCTGACCCGGCGGGCGGCCCTGGCTCAGCGCCGTCTGGGTGCGGTAGCGGAGGAAGCGCAGCAGCTCGGCCTGGATGTGCACCCGGGCGACGGCCTGGCGGACCACCGGATCGTGGTTGCGGCCGTGCTGCCGGGCGAGCGCGGCGAGGGCGCCGGGGTCGACGTTGGCGCCGCCCGCGATCGACGACCGCTCGCTGGTGAGGGTGGTCTGGGTGATGCGCCACCCCTCCCCCGGCTCGCCGAGGACGTTGGCGTCCGGGATCCGCACGTCCTCGAGGAAGACCTCGGAGAAGTGGCTCTCGCCGGTCATCTGCCGCAGCGGCCGGATGGTGATGCCCGGCGTCGCCATGTCGAGCAGGAAGTAGGTGATGCCCCGGTGCTTGGGGACGTCCCAGTCGCTGCGGGCCAGCAGGATGCCCCACGCCGCCCGCTCGCTCGCCGACGTCCACACCTTCTGGCCGCTGATCACCCACTCGTCGCCGTCGCGGGTGGCCCGGGTGGTGAGGCCCGCGAGGTCGGAGCCGGCGTCGGGCTCGCTGAAGAGCTGGCACCACAGGTCGTCGCCCCGCAGCATCCCGGGCAGGTGGCGCTGCTGCTGCTCGGGCGTGCCGTGGGCGACGATGGTCGGCCCGGCCATGCCCACGGCGATCATGAAGGCGCCGGTCGACACCCCGAACCGGGCCTGCTCCTGGTTGAAGATGGCCTGCTCGATGGGCTTGCCACCGCGGCCGCCGAACTGCTTGGGCCAGGTGATGCCCGCCCAGCCACCGTCGTAGAGGGTGCGCTGCCAGATGCGGCACCGGGCGACGTACCCGTCCTCGTCGTACTCGCCGGACCAGACGCCGCTGGAGAAGTCGTCCGGGTGACCCTTGGGGATGGCGTGCGCCTCGAGCCACGCCCGCGCCTCGGCCCGGAACGCGGCCTCCTCCGGCGTGTCGTCGATGTCCACGCCCCCAGACTAGAACACGTTCTAGCGGGAGGCCTCCCTCGCCGGCTCGTCCCACAGGCCGCTGACCTTCCAGATCGGCTTCGACACCCGGGTCACGAGGCCCAGCTCGACGCACAGGCGACGGACCTTCGCCACCGAGTCCTTCACGTACTGCTGCGCCTCGGCCCGGTCGACCTGGCGGCGCAGCGTCCCCTTCGGGAGGCCGTGCTGGCGCAGCAGGCCCGGCGACGGCATCAGCATCGCCCGCGACATCACCCACAGCAGGCGGGGCGCGGCGATCGACAGGATCAGCCGGCGGACCGGGCCGAGCGTCGGCACCGTCCGCTTCAGGTAGTGGCGGGCGAACGACAGGTGGCGCGCCTCCTCGGTCACGTGGATGCGCATGATCCGCTCCAGCAGCGGGTGGCTCTCGGCGCCCGACCGCAGCGCCCGACGCTGGGTGTGGTCGATCGGATCCTCGCCGCCCAGCACGAACAGGAAGAAGAGCGGCGGGAAGAGGCGGGAGGTGAGCACCACGAACCGGGAGCCGAGGCGCAGGTACCAGGGCAGGCCGCGGGGGTCGTAGCCCGAGCGGTTCACGAACTCCTGGAACATCAGGGAGTGCTGCGCCTCCTCGATGACCTCGTGGTAGATGTAGCGGAACTCGGGCGACCCGTTGGGCAGGGCCGACGCGTAGTCGAGCAGACCCCGCTTGAGGATGCTCTCGAACTGCGCCCCGGTCTTCATCGCCGTCGCCACCCGGTGGAGCCCGATGCGGGCCCGCTCGTCCTGGGGCAGGCTCCGATACCACTCGGTGGAGCCGAGGGGGTCGTCGGCGAGGACCTCCCAGCGGGGGTCGGTCGGGTCGATCCGCATCTCCGGGGCGTCCCAGTCGACGTCGGCGTAGGCGTCGAAGTGCTTCTCGACCGACTGGCGACTGAGACGCTCGACGAGGGTGCGGTAGTTGTCGTCGCTCTGCTCTTCATCGAGGGCGAGGCTCATCTGACGGGCTCCTGTGCGGGTCGTGGGGTCGACAGCTCGGCCGCCAGGGCTCGCAGCATCTCGACGATGTCGCGGGCCTGGCCGTCGAGGCCGATGTCGTGGGCGATGGCGGCGCCCTGGAGGGCGGCGAAGGCGAAGCGCACGATGGTGCGGGCATCGGCGCCCTCGCCCGAGGCGGCGGCCGGGAACAGCACGCCGAAGTCGGCGGCGACGTTGCGCTCGAACTGCTTCAGCACCCGTTGCAGGACGCTGCGCAGCTCGCGGTCGGTGCGGGCGGCGACCAGCAGCTCCAACGCGGCGTCGAACGACGGCCCGCGGAAGATCTCCCAGAGCTGGTCGACCGCCCGCTCCAGCGTGCGCTCCTCGACGGGTAGCGCCGCGAACGCCTCCCGGAACTCCATCTCGCAGCGGTTGGCGACGTGCTCGACCGCGGCCCCCAGCAGCTCGGCCTTGCTGGCGAAGTGGTGCAGGAGGGCGCCCCGGGACACCCCGGCGAGCCGGATGATGTCGTTGGTGCTGGTGTGCGAGTACCCCCGCTCGACGAGACACCCGGCGGTCGCATCCAGCAGCGCGGCCCGGGTCTCCGCCCTCCGCTCCGCTTGCGTCCGTCTCGTCCCCCGTGCCACTCCTCCACCATGACCCCCTCCCCACAAACCGTCAACCCTGACGGTAAGTGCCTTCCGTCACGTGCGCATTCGCTCGCGCCACCCGGAGTAGCGTCACGACCACGAGCGGCGGGGCTCCCGAAAACGAAGAACGACCCCCCAAAGCCGGGGGGTCGTCGGGCCAGCGGTCATCACCACTGGCGGGGAATGGAGACAGGGTAACAGACCATGACGCGCGTGACCGCGTACATCGACGGCTTCAACCTCTACCACGGCCTACGCGCCAAACATGAACGACGCTACCTCTGGCTCGACCTTCAGGCCCTCTGCGAGTCGCTGCTCCTCGAAGGCCAGCGTCTCACCGCCGTGCGCTACTTCACAGCCCCGCTGCGGCGGCAACCGGACCGGATGGCGCGGCAGCAGACCTACTGGAACGCCTTGGGAGCGCACGCGACATGTCTGACCATCGAGCTGGGGCGCTTCCAGGAGACGATGACCATGTGTCGGCTCTGCGGCGGGCGGACAAAGTCGTACGAGGAGAAGGAGACCGACGTGGCGATCGCGGCCGCTCTCGTCGAGGATGCGGCCGACCAGGCGTTCGACACGGCATTGCTCGTGTCGGCCGACAGCGACCTCTGCCCGGCGGTGCGGGCCATCCGGCGGCTGCACCCCGCGGCCAAGGTCGTGGCGGCGTTCCCTCCGGCGAGACGGTCCGACGAACTGCGGAAGGTGGTCGACGCGTCGTTCACCATCGCCGAGCGGAAGCTCCGGTCGGCCCGGCTGCCCGATCATGTGCAGGATCAGGTCGGGCACGTGTTCTCCAGGCCCAAGGTCTGGAGGTGAGGGTCAGCTGGTGACGAGAGCCTCGGCCGGGGTGGCCGGTGGGGTGGCTGTTGCCGGCTCGTCGGGGGTCGGGTCGGGGGCGGGGGACGGGCGGGCGTGGTAGGCGGCGACCAGGGTGAGGCCGGCGTAGATCGCCAGGAGGGGGTAGAGGGGGGCCTTGAAGCGGGGGTCGCCGAAGGTGAGGAGGGGCGGGACGACCGACAGGAACATCGTGAGGATCAGGAAGGTCTGACGGCGGTCGCGCCCGGTGCCCGCGCGGGCCCGCAACGCGGCGACGGCGCCGACGGCCGCGAAGCCGAGGAGGGCGAAGTACATGCCGTCGGCGGCGAAGGCGAGGACCCGCTCGGTGCGGGGCGCCATCCACGGGACGTCGCCGTAGTCCTGCACGGCGGCGACACCGTCGTGGTCGTCGCTGAACGTGAAGAAGGCCCGCCAGAACACCTGGACCGGCAGCTCGCGGGGATGGTCGAGCAGCCACTCGACCGAGTGGTCGATGTTGTCGCTCTGCCGCACGATCTCGAACCGGGGCCGGGGCACGTCCCGGTGCTCGTCGCACGACGCCGGCAGGCCCGTGAAGCCGCCGGTGGCGTCGTCGTTGTAGCCGATGCAGAGGTTGTCGCCGAGGTTGGCCGAGATCAGCACCGGCGAGTCCATCGTGACCACGTTGCGGACGGTCCACGGCAGGATCACCAGCGCCGCGGCGCCCACCACCACGGCCGTCCGCTTCACCGCCACCCGCAGCGACGACGGCCACCACAGGAACAGGAACGCCGGCAGCAGCACCAGCGACACCGGCCGCACCAGCGCGCTCAGGGCGAACAGCACCCCCAGCACCACCAGCCGCCGCCACCCCGGCGCCCGCGCGACCGCCCGGGTCGGCACCGCCAGCAGCAGCATCAGCACCAGCAGCACCAGGAACAGCGACTCGGTGAGGGCGACGCCGGTGTGGAAGATCGTGTTGGGCAGGATCGCCAACGCCCCCGCGGCGACCAGGCCCGCGGTCACGCCGTTGAGCCGCCGGCCCAGGGCGAACACCAGCGGCAGCGTGAGCGTCGACAGCACCACGTTGGCGCCCACGGCGACCGACAGGTGGTCGACGTCGAACGGCAGCAGGTCGGCCAGCCAGAACAGGGCGCCGAGGAACAGCGGGTAGCCCGGCGGGTAGTAGGCCGTCGGGTACATGCCGGCCGGCACCTCGCCGCCGGGCCCGGTCAGGTAGCTGTAGCCGTCGCCGCGGGCCAGGTTGTCGCCCAGCATCTGGTAGGCCGCGGGGTCGCGGAAGCTGACCGGCGGCGTGGCGGCCCACAGCCCCCAGGCGACCCGCAGCACTGCCCCGACCACCACGATGCCGACCAGCCACCAGCGCTGACGCGGGGTCAACGAGGGCAATGGTGGGACGGCACTGTTCTTCCAGGCCCCCAGGCGTGCACGTACCGCAGACACGGCGCCAGACAGTAGCGGGGCCACGACGCCCGAGCCGGGTGCGCGATGCTCCGGGCATGACGACCGACGGCGACAGCCCGTTCGTGGGCCCCTACGCCGCGGGCGCTCCCGCCCGAGCGTTGCGGGTCGTGGCACCGAGCCTCACCTGGTTCGGCCGGCGGGAGCTGCTCCGGGCCGCCGAGATCGGCTGGGTGCTGTGGTCGCACGTCGTGTCGGCGGTGGTGGCCCACGTCGTCCGCCACCCGAGGCATCCGCGCACCGGGCTGGCGAAGGCCGCCAGCGTCGGGGTGGTCGAGGCGTTCATGGCGCTGGGCCCGACGTTCGTGAAGTTCGGGCAGATGATCGCCTCGTCGCCGGGCATGTTCCCCGCCACGCTCGCCGACGCCTGCCTCCGCACCCTCGACGACGTCGACCCGTTCCCCGCCGAGCAGGCCCTCGCCATGGTCGAGGAGGACCTGGGCGCCGCCGCCGAAGAGGTCTTCGCCAGCTTCGACCCCGTGCCGCTGTCGGCCGCCTCCATCGCCCAGGTCCACGCCTGCGTCCTCCACGACGGCCGGCCTGCGGTCCTCAAGATCCAGCGCCCGAACATCACCACCCGCATGAGCCGCGACCTGCGCATCCTCTACCGGATCGCCAAGCTGGTCGACCGCACCAGGCGCGGCCACCTCGTGAACATGCCCGGCGTCGTCGAGGACCTCCACCAGGTCACCAACGAGGAGCTCAACTTCGCCCTCGAGGCCCACCGCCAGTCCGAGTTCCGCCAGCACATCGGCGACTTCGGCGACAACAAGTGGATCACCGCCCCCGAGGTGTTCTGGGACTTCTGCGGTCCCCGGGTGATCTGCATGGAGCGCCTCTTCGGCACCCCGATGGACCGCTTCGACGAGCTGCGGGCCCGCAGCATCGACGGCGAGCTCGTCCTCCGGAGGGGCGTGAAGGTGTGGATGGAGGCGGCCCTGGTCCACGGCCCGTTCCACGGCGACGTCCACGCCGGCAACCTCTGGGTGCTCGACGACGGCCGGGCCGCCTACCTGGACTTCGGCATCATGGGCCAGCTGCCCCCGGCACACCGCCAGGCGGTGCTCGACGTGCAGTACACCCTGTACGTCGACCGGGACTACACCCGCATCGTGCGGGCCTGGCAGCGCATCGGGATCCTGCCCGACGACGTCGGCCCGGTCGACGAGGTGGCCGCCCGCCTGCAGATGGTCATCGACCCCATGCTGAGCCTGAAGCTGGGCGAGGTGAGCCTGGCCGAGACGTTCCGCCAGCAGCTCGAGCTGCAGCAGGAGCTGGGTGCCCGGGCCGCCCGGGAGCTCGTGCTGATGACCAAGCAGATGATGTACTTCGAGCGCTACGCCAAGGAGCTGGCCCCCGACTACAACATGTCGAGCGACCTGTTCCTGGTGCGGAACGTCTTCCCCGCCGAGGTCGCGCGGCTGGTCGAGGAGCGGGGCCTGACCCTCCCCGCCTGACCCGGGAAATTGCGTCTATTCGACCGCTATGTGCGGGTCTTCGGACGCAATTTCGGATGAGGTGGCGGTCAGCTCGGCGACCGGAGCGACAGCCGTGCGCTGCTCCCACTGCGTCGTGAGGAAGCGCTCGATCCCCTCCACCACCCGCGCCGTGCGCCATGAGGGGAACAGGTCGAAGCCGTGCTGGGCGCCGGCCAGCTCGGCGTAGAGCACCGGCTGGCCCGACACGTCGCGCAGCCGCTCGACGAACAGCCGGGTGTCGGGCAGCGGCACGAGGGTGTCGCGGTCGCCGTGGACCACCAGGAACGGCGGCGCCAGCGGGTGGACGTGGTCGATCGGCGACGCCTCCACGAAGCGCTCCGGCTCCTCGGCCAGGAACGCCTTCACCACCAGCCGCTCGGCGATGCGCCGCTGGAAGAGCTCGGTGTACGTGCCGAGCCGGTTGGTGAAGTCGTAGATCCCGTAGAACGGCACGGCGGCCTGCACCGACGTGTCGACGTCCTCGAAGCCCGGCTGGTAGCGGGGCTGGTTGGCGGTCAGCGCCACCAGTGCCGCCAGGTGCCCGCCGGCCGACCCGCCGGTGACGCACACGTGGCGCGGGTCGCCCCCGAAGTCGGCCACGTGCTCGGCGATCCAGGCCAGCGCTCGCTTGCAGTCGACCAGGTGGTCGGGGAACGTGGCCCCGGGGCTGAGCCGGTAGTCGGCGTCGACGCACACCCAGCCGTTGGCGGCGAGGTGCTGCAGCAGGGGCTGGGCCTGCTGGCGCCGCTTGCCGATCACCCAGGCACCACCGTGGATCTGCAGGATCACCGGACGCTTGTCGCCCGGCTGGGTGGTGGCGGGCAGCGTGAGGTCGAGGCGCAGCTCCTGACCGGCGACCCGGGCGAAGGTCAGGTTGCGGACCTGCCGCACCCCGCTGCGGCGCCGCATGAGCACGGGCAGCGCCACGTGGCTCCACGGGAACGCGGCACCCTCGCCCGCGGCGCGTCGCGGCGGACCGTCGGGCAGGTCCGACAGCGCCCGGTGCACCTGGGCGCCGGTGCGCAGGCTCTCCCGGCACAGGGCCAGCAGCCCGACGGCGGACTGGGCCAGCAGGAGCAGGCCGAGAAGGCCCACGAGGTGGTCGGCTCCCCCGCCGGCGATCCCCACGGCCGCGACCACCACCACGAGCACCAGCCAGTGGAACGCCAACTCGATGGCGTACCAGGAGGCGAAGAACCCGAGCACGAACGAACGACGGCCCGTGCGCGGGCGAGCCGCGTTGAACACGGCGAGCGACGACACGGCCCCAGCGACGAGCAGCAACCACTGCATCTCGCTATCTTCCCCCGTGGAGACTTCTGACGCTCCGTCAGATTCCCTGGAGGGGGCAATGGCCTACAACATCGCCGACCTGTTCGAGCACGCCGTCGACGCCGTCCCCGACCGCGTCGCCCTCGTGGTCGACGACGAGGCGCGCACCTACGCCCAGCTCGACGCGGCTGCCAACCGCTTCGCCCACCACCTGCTCGACCAGGGCTTCGGCGTCGGCGACCACGTCGGCATCTTCGGCGCCAACAGCCGCGAGTGGGCCGTCGCCATGCTCGCCGCCTTCAAGATCCGGGCCGTCCCGATCAACGTCAACTACCGCTACGTCGAGGACGAGCTGCGCTACCTGGTCGACAACGCCGACCTCGTCGCCCTGGTCTACGACGACGACCTGGCCGCCCGCGTGGCCGGCATCCGCGACCAGACGCCGCAGCTGCGCCACCTCGTCCACGTCGGCGACGGCGCCGAGAGCCGCGCCGCGGGACTCGACAGCCTCGGCTTCGACGCCGCGTCCGCGGCCGCCGACGACGGGCGCGGCTTCGGCGAGCGCTCCCCCGACGACCTCTACGTCCTCTACACCGGCGGCACCACCGGCATGCCCAAGGGCGTGCTGTGGCGCCAGGAGGACGTGTTCTACGCGCTCGGCGGCGGGATCGACGCCTACACCAACGAGCCGGTCACCCACGAGCACCAGCTCGCCGACAAGGCCAAGGCCACCGAGACGCCGCTGGTCACGCTGTGCCTGCCGCCGCTGATGCACGGCGCCGCCCAGTGGTCGCTGCTGCGCTTCCTGTTCGAGGGCGGCACCACGGTGCTGGCCCGCCGCTTCGACGCGGAGGGCGCCTGGCGCACCATCGAGCGCTGGCGCATCAACAACATGATGATGACCGGCGACGCGATGGCCCGCCCCCTCATCGAGGCGTTGGAGGCGATCGACGCCGCGGCGGAGGCCGGCGAGGGAGCCCCGGTCGACGTGTCGTCGCTGTTCGTGGCGGCGTCGAGCGCGGCGGTCTTCTCCCCCACCGTGAAGCAGCGCTTCCTCACCCGGCTGCCCAACACGATGCTCGTCGACGCCATCGGCTCCACCGAGACCGGCTCGAACGGCATGGTGCTGGTGTCGGCCGACTCGGA
>DATHJB010000239.1 GCA_035316325.1 Acidimicrobiales bacterium | reverse complement strand
AGATGGGCCCCTCCCGGAAGCGGAACTCGCTCCGGCCCGACGTGCCGTCGAGGATGAGCTGGCCGGTCACGTCGGACGGCATCAGGTCGGGGGTGAACTGGACCCGCTTGAAGTCGAGGTCCATGGCCGCGGACAGGGCCTTGACGAGGAGCGTCTTGGCCACTCCGGGCACACCTTCGAGCAGCACGTGGCCCCGGGCCAGCAGCGCCGCGACCAGGCCGGACATGGCGCCCTCCTGGCCCACGACCACCTTGCCGACCTCGTCGCGCACCCGCAGGAGCGCGGCCCGGGGGTCGTTCGTCGGCGGTGTGACGCCGAACGACATCGTCGCCGGCGTGGTCGCGGTGGTCGCGGTCGGCGCGGTGATCGGCGGGGGTGGCGGTGGGGGCAGTGGGGCGGACTCAGGATCCGACATGTACGAAGACCTCCTTGCGGACGAAGTCAATCAGGGTGACCACGGTCAGCAGGCCCTTGTCGTCGCTGACCGGGCCGGGCCCGAGCGCGGCGGCGAGCTGCGCGTCGTCGAGCTGCGTGCGGGGGGACACCACCTCCACCAGGGTGGCGGGCGGCAGGTTGGGGGGCAGGCCGAGGCGGTTGACCAGGTCGCGGCGCAGGTCGGCCCGCAGGACGTCGGCCGCGTGCTGCGGCGACCCCGAGCGCTCCAGCAGGTTGCCGACCGCCGCCACCAGCTCCGACGCCGCCACCTTCACCGGCTGCGGCTCCGGCACCGGCCGGCCCAGGCGCCGGGCCCGCCAGACCACGTACACCAGGAACGCGATGCCGAGCTGCGCCAGCACCCGCTTGGTCCAGGTGGGCACCACCTCGATGAGCGTCTCGTCGCCGTCGCTCAGCGGCGCCAGCTCCACGTCGAGCACGGCGGCGTGGACGTCGGGCGACGGCGCCAGCAGGCCGGCGATGGCGGGGGCGTTGTCGGCCTCGTCGAGCGTGCGGTTGACCACCGTGCCCGACCCGCCGAACGCCACCACCCAACCCTGCCCCAGCGGCGACGCCACCACGTAGGCCCGGGCGCCGTTGCCGAAGCACGACTGGTCCTCACCGCCGACGGGGAAGCGCACCGCGCCGCCCCACACCGACAGCGTGTCGAGGTCCTGCTCCTCGAACGGCGGGATGTCGCACTCGCCGACGTCGACCCGCACGGGCTCCTCGCCGCTGAGGGCGTCGGGGTCTTCGGCGACCACGGAGTCGAGGCCGCCTCCGGGCGGGGCGAAGGGCGAGACCGGGTCGGTGACCACCAGCGTGCCGCCGTCGCTCACCCAACGCTCCAGGTCGCGGCGCTCGGCGGTGTCGAGCTGGTCCCACAGCAGGAGCGCGGTGTCGACGTCGTCGCCGAGCTCGCGCACCTCGATGTCGACGTCCGCGCCCAGCTCCTTCACCAGGGCGACCACGGCGCTGGTGCCGGCGTCGGTGTGCGACCGCGGGTCGAGCGGGTCCTCGCTCGACGGCCCCCCGACCAGCAGCACCCCCAGCAGCGTGAGCCCCAGGACGAGGGCACCGACGATCAGGCCCGATCGCTCCCTCACGTCGCCCTCACGTCGTCGCCCCGACGGGCTGGGCCCGGGCGTCGAGCACCTCGGTGGCGAGGGCGACGAAGCGGTCGCGCTCGGTCGGGCCCGTCGGCGCACCGCCGTACCAGGCGGTCTCGAACAGCTCGGTGGCGGCCGTGAACGACGGCAAGCCCGCCGGGTGGCGCTGGGCCACGTCGCGCACGTACTCCCCCGCCGTGCGTCCGACCAGCTCGGGGATCACCTCCCGGGCCACCAGGTCGACCACCAGCGACCGGTAGCGGCACAGCAGGCCCTCGCTCCAGCGGCCCTCGGCCTCGTGGCGCTCGGCCTCCGACAGCCAGTCACGGGCGGAGCGGTGGGCGTCGGTGGCGACGATCACGGGATCGCCCTGGTCGCGGGTGGGTCGCCCCTCGCCGAACACGCCGGAGCGGACGGCCCAGTAGACGAGGAAGACGATCAGGCCCCCGAGGAGGAACAGCACCAGCCAGGCCACCAGGGGCGCCACGCTGCCCCCGCCCAGGCCGACCAGTTCGAACAGGTCGGCGACGAACTCGCCGACGGCATCGTTGATCCGCTCCCACAGCGACTTCGGCGGGTCCCGGTACTCGGGCCTCGACAGGATCTCCTCGGCCAGGTCGCGCACGGTCCCGGGGTCCTCCCGCGGCACCGGCAGGTCGTCGAGCCAGCCGAACAGCGGTTGGAGGGCCTGGAGGGTGTGGAGCGACAACTCAGGCAGCTCCGTCGACCAGCTCACGGGCGGCGATGTCGAGGTCGAGGCCCTCGCTGCGGACGCGGAGGTCGAGGTAGAGCAGCACCGTCGCCGCCGCCACGAACGGGGTGGCGATCACCGCCGAGATGATGTTGCCCACGGCGACCAGGGCCCAGGCCACGTCGAGCCCGAACCACAGCCCCAGGAACTCGGGCAGCCCACCCAGTGCGATCGCCAGCAGGGTTTCGACGATACCTATCAGGAGGTTGATGCCGAGCACGGGCCAGAACCGCGACCCGACCAGGTTGGCCGACCGCTTCATGGCCGCGATCGGCCCGAGCCCTTCGGCACCGATCACGGGGGCCGTCACCGAGAAGAACGCCATCGCCGCCACGGTGCCGATGTAGCAGGTGAGGGCACCCGCCCCCTCGGCCAGGTGGACGAGGAGGTAGGCGGCGACGAGCGGCCACCAGCTGCGGCCGACCGCCTTGAGCAGGTGCCCGGCCGGCAGGTCGTGGCCCGCGGCCCAGGCGTCGAGCAGCTTGGCGATCGCCGCGGCGACGAACATCAGCGCCAGCGCCGGCACGATCCAGACGAGGATCGTCGCCCAGAACTCGCCGCCGCCGCTCGACTGCGAGTCGGCGACCACGGCGGGGTCGTCGAAGTTGCCCGACCACACCTCGGAGAGGCCGACGCCGCCGAGCATGTTGCGCTGCAGGTAGGCGGCGAGCAGGTTCACGGGGACGACGAACACCGCGGCGATCCCGAGGAGCCGCAGGGGGCGGGCCTTGATGATCGAGAAGGCGCCGTCGAGGATGTCGGCGACGGTCATCGGGTGCAGGCCCAGGTGGGGGATGTCGTCGGGCGCTGCCGTCGCCCCCGAGGACGGGCCGTTGGTCCCCCGAGGCGGCGCGGCGGTGCCGGTGCCGGGGATGACCGCGGCGCCGGGACCGTCGGGCTCCGGCTGCGCCCCGGGGAGCGCCGGGATGCCGGGGCCGTTGCCGGGGCCGTGCGGCGGCTGCCCGGGCGCCCCGCCCACCCCCGGTGGCGGCGGGAAGGGCGCGTCGGGAGCCGGCGCTCCCGGCACCGCCCACTGGTTGCCGCCGCCGACTTCCTCATCCATCGGCCACATCATCGTGCATGGACACGACCACGTGCGTGCCGGGGTCATTCCGCGGGCGACCCGGCCCTTTCGTGCTGCCCGACCGTGCCCCCGGTCACTCAGGGAGGTACTACGTTGGAGCGCCGTGCCACTGGTGCTCCTGAGCTGCCTCAGTCGATGAGCCAACTCCGACTCAACCCCCTCACCGGTCGGTGGGTGGCCGTTGCCGCAGACCGGGCCGCTCGTCCGTCGGACCTGATCTCGCGCCTCGAGCCGACGGTCGCCGACGCCAACCAGCCGTGCCCCTTCTGCCCCGGCAACGAGGAGGCCACGCGGCCGGCGCTGGAGACCTACGGGCGGGGCGGTGAGTGGGCCGTGCGGGTCGTGCCCAACCGCTATCCGGCGTTCGAGGGCGACGAGCCGCTGCACGTCCACAACCTGGGGCCGGTGTTCACGCAGGCCGTGGGAAGTGGCATCCACGAGGTGCTGGTGTTCACGCCCAAGCACGACGACACGTGGGCCGACCTCGACGACCGGCAGATCGCCGTCACCATGGCCGCCATCCGTGACCGGATGGAAGACCACAGCCGTCGGCCCGCCATCCGCTACACGCAGGCGATCGTCAACCACGGCCACGACGCGGGGGCCTCGCTGGAGCACCCGCACGGGCAGCTGCTGGGGATCCCGTTCGTGCCGGGCGAGATCGCCGAGGAGGAGGCCGGGTTCCGGCGCTTCGGTGGGCCGTGCGTGCTGTGCACCACGTTGGAGGCCGAGGTCGACACCAACCACCGGGTGGTCTACAGCGACGACCGGGTCGTGGTGCTGTGCCCGTTCTGGGCCGGTTCGCCGTACGAGATGCTGGTGGTGCCGGTCGACCACCAGTCGCACATCACCGCGGCGGCGCCGCGGGACGTGGCCGCCGTCGGCAAGGCGATGCGGACCGCGCTGGTGCGGCTGCGGGGCTGCGTGGGGCCGGCGTCGTACAACCTGGTGATCCACACGGCGCCGCATCGGGCCGACGAGCCGTTCCACTGGCACGTCCACATCTGGCCCCGGGTCACGAGCATGGCGGGGTTCGAGCAGGGCACGGGCGTGCTGATCAACATCCTCGCCCCCGAGCTCGCCACCCGCCACCTCTCCGTCGTCGCCTGACCCCTTTGGGCTCGACGCCGCCGGGTTGGCCCTTCTTCGCACCCTCGGCGCCGGAGGGGGTGGCGGTCGCCTTCGACCTGGCGGGTGTGGGGGCGGGTGACCACGTCGTCGACCTGGGGTGCGGCGACGGCCAGGCGCTGGTCGCGGCCTTGGGGCGGGGCGCCCGGGTGACGGGCGTGGAGTGCGACCCCGAGCTGGCCGACGTGGCCCGTGGGGTGTTGGGCGCTGCTGCCGTCGTCGAGGCCGACCTGTTCGACGGGGGGTTGTGGGCGAGGTTCGACCCGCCCGACGTGGTGTTCTGCTACCTCAGCCCGGCGACGCTGCAGCGCCTGACCCCGCAGTTGCGCTCGCTGCCGGCGGGCACCCGCCTGGTGACGGTCGACTTCCCGGTGCCCGGCCTGGTCCCCGACGCCGAGGAGGCGGCCGCCCACCTCTACTGCCTCCCGGGGCGACGTCGCCGCCCCCGCCCGTCCCGTGTCGGCTGGCCCGCCGCGGGGACGCTGTGCGTGATGCCCCCGAAGGTCACGTCGCTGACCTGCGTCGACGTGGTCCACGCCGGCGGCCCATTCACGCTGTCGCTGACCGGGGCCCTGCCGCACCACGCCTCCGCGGCCGCCGGTCTCGACTCGGGCGCCCGGGGCACGACGGTCGCCGTCGACGTCCGCTGGCAGCCCTGCGCGGCGGGGACGGTGGCCCACGGCTACGTGGCGGTCGACGGCGTCGATCCCCACCTCGTGGTGGTCCTCTTCGCCCACGACGACCAGGACCAGTGGGACCTCACCGCCGCCGGCTGCGCGGCGCTCCTGTCCCGCCTCCGCAACCGCGCTCTCCCCCCACCCCGCACCGCCTCGGACCTGCTGTCCGCCCTCACGTGACCGCTCTTTGAAGGGAACCGACCCTATTGAGGTCGTTTCCCTTCAAAGAACCTCGACCGCGATGTTGTAGGTGCGCCGACGGGAGACGCCAAGTGCGGTCGCGACGGAGGTGGCCGCGTCACGCACCGACAGGCCCTCCCCCAGCGCCGCTACGACGGCAGCCCGGATGGCGTCGTCGTCGGCCTCCGGGGGTGCGGGGGCGCCGGCGAGGACCAGGACGATCTCGCCCGGGGGCTCCCGGTCGGTGGCCCAGGCGGCGGCGCCGGCCAGGTCGCCGCGCCAGACCTCCTCGTGGAGCTTGGTGATCTCCCGGGCGACGACCACCGGGCGGTCGCCGCCGCACACCCCGACCAGGTCGGTCAGCGTCCGGGCCACCCGGTGCGGCGCCTCGTAGAGCACCACCGTCCGGTGCTCCGACGCCACCGCCGCCAGCCGCTCGCCGCGGGCCGAGCCCTTCCGGGGCAGGAACCCCTCGAACACGAAGCGGCCCGCCGGCAGGCCACTGACCACCAGCCCGGCGATCGCCGCCGACGGCCCCGGCACCACCTCGACCACGTGCCCGGCGTCGACCGCCGCCCGCACCAGCCGCTCGCCCGGGTCGGAGATGCCGGGCATGCCGCCGTCGCTGACCACCGCCACCCGCTGGCCGGCGTCGAGCAGCTTGACGACGTGGGCCGTCTGCGCCACCTCGGTGTGCTCGTTGACCACGATCAGCCGCGGCTTGGCGATGCCGGCGTGCTGCAGCAGGCGCCCGGTCCGCCGGGTGTCCTCGCAGCAGATGGCGTCGACGGCCCCGAGCACCTCGACCGCCCGCGGCGCCAGGTCGCCGAGGTTGCCGATCGGCGTCCCCACGATCACCAGAGCACCACCGGTGCCCGAGCCGCCGGGCACGCCTACTCCTTGACTTCGAGGTGGTCGCCGACCTGGAGGTTCCAGCTCTTGAAGGTGCCGGCCTCGGCCTCGACGATCGCGTGGGCCTTGAGGATCGGGCGCGCCACCCGGTGGCGTCGCATGGTGATCACCCGGAGGACCACGCCGTCGGGATCGCAGAACGCCACGTCGATCGGGAAGCGCATCCCCACCGTGTGCACCGACCGGGCCGGCTCCAGCCACAGCGCGCCAGCGATGCCGTCGCGCCCGAGCAGGCCCTTGGAGCGCGCACGACGGGTGCGCGCCAGGTCGAGGCTGGCGAGCACCTCACCCTCACGTAGGAGCCAGGGCACGGTCCACGCGGCTCATACGTTGAAGCGGAACTCGAGCACGTCGCCGTCGGCCACCTCGTACTCCTTGCCCTCGGTGCGCAGCTTGCCCACCTCGCGGGCCTTGACCCACGAGCCGAGCTCGATCAGATCCTCCCAGTAGATGGCCTCGGCGCGGATGAAGCCCCGCTCGAAGTCGGTGTGGATCACGCCGGCGCACTGGGGGGCCTTCCAGCCGGCCTTGAACGTCCACGCCCGGCTCTCCTTCTCGCCCGTGGTGAGGAACGTCCGCAGGCCGAGCAGGTGGTACGCCGCGCCCAGGAACCGCGGCATGGCCCCCTCGCCGAGGCCGAGGGCATCGAGCATCTCGACCCGCTCGTCGGCGTCGAGCTGGGCGGCCTCGGCCTCGAGCTGCACGCACATCCCGAGCACCTCGGCGTGGCCCTCCATCTCGGCCTCGACCGGCGCCACCAGCGAGGCCATGTCGTCGAGCTGGTCGTCGCCCACGTTGACCACCGCCAGCACCGGGCGGTTGGTGAGCAGGAAGTAGGGCCGCAGCAGCTCCCGCTGCTCGGCGTCGAGGGCGCTGCGGTACAGCGGGACGCCGTCGCCCAGCACGACCAGCGCGGCCTCCAGCGCCGCCACCTCGTCGGCGATGGTCCGGTCGTTCTTGGCCGCCTTGCGCCGCCGGCCCACCTGGTTCTCCACCGACTCGAGGTCGGCCAGCGTCAGCTCCAGCTCGACGACCCGCAGGTGCTCCAACGGGTCGGACGGGCCGGGCACGTCGCTGTCGACGAAGGCCCGCAGCACGTAGACCACCGCGTCGACCTCGCGGATGTTGGCCAGGAACCGGTTGCCGAGCCCCTCACCCTTGCTGGCGCCCTCGACCAGGCCCCCGATGTCGACGAACTGCACGCTGGCCGGCACCACGTTGCGGCTGGCGGACATGGCGGCCAGGGCATCGAGCCGGGGATCGAACACCTTGGCGACGCCGACGTTGGGGTCTCGCGTGGCGAACGCGTAGGGCGCCGCGAGCGCGCCGCCGCCGGCAAGCGCGTTGTACAGCGACGACTTGCCGGCATTCGGCAGTCCCACGAACCCGAAGCGTTCCATCGCCACCGAGGGTACAGACCCACTGTGACAGTGAAGGACCTGTGGGCGGCCGAGGTCGCTACGCCTCCACACTCGTAGGTCCGTTCCCGCTCGCCCCAGGGCGTAGAGGGAGTCCGCCCCCAAAACGTCAAGTGTGGGGCGGCTCTCGGAACCGCCCCACACATCCGCCTACCGACGTTCTTAGCATACAAACGTGCAATACAGACGTACGGATACGGCCTGGCGGTAAAGTCCTGCCCCATGGGCCGGGTCAGCCACCGCGATCGGTTGATCGATGGTGCGATCGATTGTCTTCAGACGAAGGGCTTCGCACGCACGACGGCGCGCGACATCGCCGCGGCCGCCGACGCCAACCTCGCCTCGATCGGGTACCACTTCGGGTCGAAGGAGGCGCTGCTCAACGAGGCGCTGATCCGCATCTTCCGGGAGCGCGACGCCTACATCGGCCAGCAGGTGCTCGAACGCAGCGACGCCACGGCGCTCGGGAGCATGACCAGCTCGTTCGTGGCCGTGCGCTCGGTGTTCGACCAGTACCGCCCGCTGCTGGTCGCCTCGATCGAGGCCATGGCCCAGGCCGAGCACTCCCCCGAGCTGCGCGAGCAGATGGCCGACTACTACCGCCAGGCCCGGGAGGGCATCGCCCACGTCATCCGGACGGGGCTCGGGCCGGCCGCCGAGGAGATGGGCACCGACCCCGAGGTGCTGGCGTCGCTCATGCTCGCCACGTTCGACGGCCTCGCCATGCAGTGGCTGCTCGACCCCAGCGCCGCGCCCAGCGGCGAGGACCTGGTGACGGCCCTGATCGAGTGGGTCACCCTCGCCGTGGACGACGCCGCCCCGTCGCCCCGGAAGCCGGCGCCGAAGCGACCGAAGGCGGCGGCGAAGGACAGGCCCTAGTCGCCGGTCGTGCCGTCGATCGTCTCCCGCAACAGGTCGGCGTGGCCGGCGTGGCGGGCGGTCTCCTCGATCATGTGGAGCAGGATCCAGCGCAGGCTGTAGTACTCGCCGCGGCGGTTGGCCTGCACCATCACCGCGTCGAGATCACCCACGGTCGTCACCGACTCCCGGCTGCGGGCGCAGGCCGCCTCGTACAGCGCCAGCAGGTCGGCCGGCGAGTCGTCGACGGCGGAGTCGAAGTCCCAGTCCGGCGTGGCATCCCAGTCGATGGACGACCACGGCGCGCCGATGTCGAGCCCCCGCAGCCGCTCCCCGAACCAGGAGTCCTCCACCAGGGCGAGGTGCTTGAGCAGCCCCGCCAACGTCAGCGTCGACGGCTCGATCCGCGCCGCCAGCTGCGCCTGCGTCAGCCCCTCGCACTTCAGCACCACGGTCGCCCGCTGGAAGTCGAGGAACTGGGTGAGGAGCGTGAGCTCGTCGCCGGTGTTGTCGGGGTCCTTCCGCTCCATGACGGGCGACCGTAGCGCCCCGGTGGTTGACTGCTCGGCGTGAAGAAGTCGATCGACTACGCCTTCGACGACCATCCCGACGACGACGAGGAGCGTCCCCGCGCCGCCTGGTCGGTGGCGGTCCTGGACGACTGCGAAGGCTGCGACGACCTCCGGGTGGAGCTCACGCTGGAGGACGAGGGCGGGTCGGGCACCGGCGTGACCGGTCACCTCGCCCCGGCGACCGCCCGACGGCTGCGGGCCGCGCTCGCAGCGGCTCTTCGTGAGGTAGGCGAGGACACGGGACCGTAGTTTGGTGGCCATGGGCCCCGTCGAAGCGCTGGATCGTGTCGTCTACCTCCTGGATCGCACGCTGGCCGAGTCGCAGAAGGTGCGGGCGTTCGCGCGCGCCCGCGACGTCGCCGAGGAGGTGGGCGTCGACGAGCTGACCCGGCGCCATGCCGAAGGAACCCTCACCGACCTGCCCGGCATCGGCCAGAGCACGGGCAAGGTGATCGCCGAGGCGCTCGACGGCGAGGTGCCCGACTACGTCGCCAAGCTCGAGGACGAGACCGTCATCCCGCTGGGCGAGGGCGCCGAGCTGCGGGCGGCGCTGAAGGGCGACTGCCACAGCCACTCCACCTGGTCCGACGGCGGGGCGTCGATCGAGAAGATGGCGCTGACCGCCCAGGCTCTGGGCCACGAGTACCTGGTGATGACCGACCACTCGCCCCGCCTCACCATCGCCCACGGCCTCACGAAGGAGCGGCTACGGGAGCAGCTGGCGGAGATCCGGGCGCTGAACGACGAGCTGGCGCCGTTCCGCATCCTCACCGGCATCGAGGTCGACATCATGCCGGACGGCTCACTCGACCAGGACGAGCAGCTGCTCGCCGAGCTCGACGTCGTGGTGGCCAGCGTCCACTCGAAGCTGCGCATGCCCCGGGAGGACATGACCCGGCGGATGGTGCTCGCCCTGGCCAGCCCGCACGTCGACATCCTCGGGCACGTGACCGGGCGCAAGGTGGTGGGGACCGGGCGGCCGCAGTCGCAGTTCGACCCGGAGATCGTGTTCGCCGCCTGCGCCCGCTTCGACGTGGCGCTGGAGATCAACTGCCGCCCCGAGCGACAGGACCCGCCCGACGACCTCCTGACCATGGCCATCGACTGGGGCCTCAACTTCTCCATCGACACCGACGCCCACGCCCCCGGCCAGCTCGAGTGGCAGAATTACGGCTGCGACAAGGCCGCCAAGCACAACATCCCGACCGACCGCATCGTCAACACCCAACCGGCGATGGACCTGGTCGCCTGGGCCGGCTCCAACCCGGTCTGACTTCTAGAACGTGCGCGGATAGGTCCGCCTCGTCTCGGGTTGCGGTGCTGCGTCGCCGGGAGGCCTCGCTGTGGAGCTGGGTCTCGGCCACCAAGTCGCGGACTCTTGGGCTGTGCCGAACCCCCTATCCGCTCGGCCTCTCTAGGGCGGCGGGTCGCGGGTGAGGAGGTCGTGTCGCTCCGACTCGACCGCGGCGAGGCGCGCCCGGGTCGTCGCGGCGGCGTGCTCCAGTCGGGCGTGGGCCTGCGCCAGCATCCCGAGGCAGCCGGCGACGTTGCGCTGCGCCTCCTGGATCCGGCTGCGGACCGACCAGTCCGTGAACACGTTGTCGAACCACACGTCGAGGAACCGGGTCAGGCCGTCGAAGCCCAGCCGAGGGGCGGTGAGGCCGGCTCCCCCGACGTCGGCGAGCTCGGTCCGCAGCACGGCCAGGCACCGGTCGGCGTGGGCGGCGGCCGCGGCCGCGTCGTCCAGCCGGTCGTGCTTGATGGCGCTGCTGATGAAGCCCCCGCCGAAGAACGTGTCGTAGGTCGACCAGCTGGACGCGCTGCCGAGCTGGTCCCGGACGATCGTCAGCGCGTGGCGGGCGGTGAGGGCGGCCTCCAACGCCTCGTGGAGCTCGTTGACCTCGCCGGTCAGGCGGCCCCGCTCGTCGGCCAGGTCGAGGATCCGCGGCGCTCTCGGGTCCCCGGAGCTCCGCAGGTGCCGGTCCTTCTCGTCGAGCACCGCGGCGTAGGCCTCCGGCGCTCCGGAGAGCTCCCACAGCCGGGTGCGCGCCGCCTCGTACTCGCGTTGCAGCGCGGCGAGCCTCCACGTCGCGTCGTTCACCCGCAACGCCGCGGCGGCGGCCTGCGCCTGCTCCTGGGCCAGCCGGTCCTCACGGGCGCCGCGCAGGGCGGCGAGCACCCGGGTCAGCGAGATGCCCTCCAGGCGCCCGACGTCGTCGACCTCCGCGGCGTGCTCGGCCCGTAGGCCGGTCAGCCAGTGGTTGAGCTCGTCGAGCCAACGTTCCAGCTCCTCACACCGCTGCGCCGTGAGCTCCCGCTCCCGCACCGCCTCCGCCGCGGCCGCCAGCCGCGCCTCCAGTTCGCCCGCCATACCGCCATTCGATCACGAGTCGTCTGTGGTCGGAGCCGCGGGGCCGAGGCCGCTGGGCACAAAGGGGGGTGGCCGGCAGTAGCCTCCGATCGCCATGCTCGACCACGTGTTCACGGACGCCATCGGGGCCCTGCGGGACTCGTTGGAACAGGCGATGCTGGAGCGCCAGGCGTTCGAGGAGCGCTTCCAGGCGGACGTGCTGCTGGGTGACCTCACGTGGGAGACGTCGTACAGCCTGCCCGGCGAGGGCCTCCCACCCCGGGTGCAGGCCGACCTCACCCTCGACTGGCCCACCTGGGCGCAGACCGCCTACCGCTCCTGGTACATCGGCGAGCCCTACACCGACCCGCCCCGCATCGACATCGAGCTGGTCCTGCGGGTGCAGCGGCTGGCCGAGGCCCCGGACCCGGAGAAGCTGCTGTCGGTGCTGCCGTCGTCGAGCGCGGCGATCGGCACCGACCGCCTCGAGCGCTCCGGGCCCACCATCGAGACGGTGTTCTCGAGCGACCTGACGTCGCGGGAGTACGCCATCGAGGTGTCGTACGAGGGCTCCTACGAGCTCGACGACGCCACGCTGGCCGACGGATCGACGCTCGACGACCACCTCAGCGCCATGGGGGGTTGGATCGCGGCGACGCTGGTGCGACTGGGCGACCTGAACCTCCCCTTCCTGCCGCCCGTCGACGACGACCAGTAACCCCAGGTCCTTGACCTTTCGGGGTCCCGGCGGAATCCTTCGCGCGCCCCGTCCCCCTCAGCTCACGGAGAGGAACCCCCTGTGGTCTGGCGCGTCGCCTTCGTCCTGCTCGCCGTTCTGGTCGCCGCATCGGCGACCACCCGCGCCACCCCGCCCGCCGAGGCCGCGCCCGCGGCGGCCCTGCTGCCGCACACCCGCAGCTACTACGTCGCCTCCGCCAGCCACGACGCCGCCACCAAGCTGGGCTGCGACAACGGCGACACGCAGGGCCGCCTGACCCTCTTCTTCGGGGCGCCGATCGACACCCAGGGCCAGTTCGGCGCCACCCTCTGGGGCGGCTCCGACCGCACCGTCCGCCAGGCCGGCGTGCTGGTGCAGGACTTCATCCGCGGGTACGCCTGGTGCCGCCAGTCGCCCAACCAGCAGGTGATCGTGGGGATGGGCACCAGCAACAGCACCATCGACCGGCGCAACGACGTGTGGGCCACGGGCCACGGCGTCGAGTGGGCCAAGGTCGTGCGCGACATCAACGGCTGGGCCGCCACCTACTACCCGGGCGTGGCGCAGGTGGACGGCGCCTGGGACGTCGAGCCGTCGTGGTCGGCGTACCCCAAGGCCGAGGCGTGGATGAGGGGCTACGACAGCGTGCCGGGGCGTCGGGGCGTCCACGCCAACTTCTCCGCCGACGGCTGCCCCCGCGACACCGCCGGCGGCGGCGCCTGCAACAACGGCTGGAACCAGCACCAGCTGTGGCGGCTGTCCTGGCAGTACGACCCGGCGCTGCCGATGCCGCAGATCTACGCCACCAGCGGCGTCAACGCCCGGCAGTGGCAGAAGATCGACGAGTACGGCGCCCGCACCCAGAACGACGGGATGACGTTCTTCGGGGCGATGTCGCAACGCGGGGCGTGCCTGCAGGTGGGCGGGTGCGCCCAGGTCGACAACGGCCCGCTGGAGGCCGGGAACTTCCTGCTCCGGTACCTCAACGGCAGCCCGCTCACCCGGCAGGCCAACCTGGAGACCACCACCGACATGCACTGGCAGCGCTGACGTGCCCCGCTACCTCTACGCCTGCGCCCTGGGCGCCGCCATGACCGGCCTCGGCCTGCTCACCCTGTTCCCCGACGACACCTCGGAGGCGACGAGCGACACGGCCTCGGCCTCGGCCGCGAGCAGCGGCGTCGCCGTGCTGCAGGGCGAGATCGACGCCATGACGGCGTCGGGCCTGCCGGCCGACCACCCGAAGGTGGCGATGCTGCAGGAGGACCTGGCGTCGTTCGAGCGGGGCGTGGGGGCGGCGGCGCCGGTCGACCCGGGGATCGACCAGGTGGCGGGCCGGATCGCCGCCGCCACCCGTGCGACGGGTGCCGAGGAGGCCGGCCTCGACAACGGCCGGGTCGACTGCGAGCCCCTGCCGGGCCTCCTCACCGCCGCCGACGTCGCCGGCGCCGAGTGCAGCAGCCTGGTCCAACCCGACGGCAGCAACCTCTACGTCGCCGAGCACCCCGACGGCACCCGCATCGCCGTCCGCTTCTCGCCCGACGGGTCCTTGACCGTCACACCCAGTCCGTAGGGTGTCGCCCATGCTCGACGAACAGATCACCAAGCTCGCGCAGGGCCAGAACTACGCCGCCGTCACCACCCTCCTCAGCGACGGCACCCCGCAGACCAAACCCCTCTGGGTCGACACCGACGGCGAGCACATCCTCATCAACACCGAGGTGCACCGGCGCGGCTTCAAGAACCTCCAGCGCGACCCCCGGGTCACGGTGGCGATCATCGACCACGAGAACCCCTACAAGTACGTCGAGGTGCGGGGACACGTCGTGGAGACCGTGACCGGCCCCGAGGCCCGCGCCCACATCGACCAGCTCTCCCAGCGGTACCTCGGCCAGGACTACGGCGGAAAGATCGAGACCGAGCGCGTCATCGTCAAGGTCGCCCCCGACTACCAGTTCGTCCGGTAGCCGCAGCCCCAAAGGCGGGCGGGCTGCGTCAGCGGTCGAGGACGTCGACGAGTTGGGACAGGGAGAGGCCCGGGCGGGCGCCCATGTGGCCGAGGACGGCGGAGGCGGCGATGGAACCGAGGCGGCCCGACTCCGGCAGCGAGCGGCCCTGGGTGTAGCCGTAGAGGAACCCGGCGGCGTAGAGGTCGCCGGCGCCGGTGGTGTCGATCAGCTCGACGGGCTCGGCAGGGATCTTGTGGGTCTCGTCGCCCGACACCACGATCGAGCCCTCGGGACCGCAGGTGATGCAGCCGATCTCCACGTTCTCCCGGGCCCGCTCGACGGCGGTCGGGATGTCGTCGCACTGCCACAGCGCCATCGCCTCGGCGTCGTTGGCGAAGAGGATGTCCACCCGATCGCGCACCAGCGGCAGCCAGTCGTCGCGGTGGCGCTCGACGCAGAAGAGGTCCGACAGCGTGAGGGCCACCTTGCGGCCGGCGCCGTGGGCGATGTCGGAGGCGGCCCGGTAGGCGTCCTTCGACTCGGGCCGGTCGAAGAGGTACCCCTCCAGGAACGTGACCTTGGCGCTCGACACCATCTCGGCGTCGATGTCGGACGTGCAGAAGAACGACGCCGCACCCAGGTAGGTGTTCATGGTCCGGTGGGCGTCGGGGGTGACGATGATCATGCAGCGGCCCGTGCGGGGCCCCTCGGTGGCGGGCTTCGCCCGGAAGGTCACCCCGAGCGACTGCAGGTCGTGGGCGAAGGCAGCGCCCAGCCCGTCGTCGAACACCCGGCCCAGGAACGCGGCCCGCCCGCCGAAGCTCGCCACGCCGGCGATGGTGTTGGCCGCCGAGCCGCCCGACATCTCCAGGCTCGGCCCGAGGGCGCCGTAGATCGCTTCGGACCGGTCGGCGTCGATCAGCTCCATCTTCGACTTGGTCATGTCCCAGCGGGCCAGGAACGCGTCGTCGTGGTGGGCGAGAACGTCGACGAGGGCATTGCCGATGCCGACGACGTCGAAGGACAGCTGTTCCGTCACCCGGGGCACGTTACTGGCCGGTACAAAGCTCGTCTCACCCGACTCCACACTTCGGTGCCGGGCCGTCCGGGACCCGTTGTAGCGTTCCGACGTGGCCGACCTCATCGACGAGAACCCGTACCGCCTGCCCCGCACGATCGTCCCGAGCCGCTACGAGCTGGTCCTCGAACCCGATCTGCCGGCGGCGGCGTTCGCCGGGACCGTCGCCGTCGCGGTCGAGGTGGTCGAGCCGACCGACACGGTGGTCCTCAACGCCATCGAGCTGGAGCTGGACGAGGCCGCGGTCGAGCTGCCCGACGGCCGCCGGCTGGAGGCCCGGGTCGAGCTGGACGAGAAGGCCGAGCGGGCCACGCTCCTGCTGGACGAGGAGATCCCTGCCGGCCCCGCCACCGTCCACATCGCCTTCCGGGGCATCCTCAACGACAAGCTCCACGGCTTCTACCGGTCGACGTTCAAGGACGACGACGGCAACGAGCTCGTCCTCGCCACCACCCAGATGGAGGCCACCGACGCCCGCCGGGCCTTCCCGTGCTGGGACGAGCCCGACTTCAAGGCCGTCTTCGGGGTCACCCTGGTGGTCGACGAGGACCTGCTGGCCATCTCCAACGCCGCCGAGGTCGGCCGGGAGCCCCACGACCGCGGCCGGGTGGCGGTCCGCTTCGCCGACACCATGTCGATGTCGACGTACCTCGTCGCCTTCGTGGTCGGGCCGCTGGAGGCCACCGCGGCGGTCGACGCCGACGGCACCCCGCTTCGGGTCGTCCACCCGCCCGGCAAGGGCGCCCTCACGCCGTTCGCCCTCGAGGTCGGCGCCTTCTGCCTGCGCTACTTCACCGAGTGGTTCGACATCGACTACCAGGGCGACAAGCTCGACCTGGTGGCCATCCCCGACTTCGCGTTCGGCGCCATGGAGAACCTCGGCTGCGTCACGTTCCGGGAGCGGCTCCTGCTGATCGACCCGGCCACCGCCACCCAGGCCGAGCGCCAGGCCGTGGTCGACGTGATCGCCCACGAGATCGCCCACATGTGGTTCGGCGACCTGGTGACGATGAAGTGGTGGAACGGCATCTGGCTCAACGAGGCCTTCGCCACGTTCATGGAGATGAAGGCCACCGACGCCTTCCGCCCCGACTGGCAGCGGTGGGTCGACTTCGGCCTCTCCCGCTCGGTGGCGTTCGACACCGACACCCTGCTCACCACCCGCCCCATCGAGTTCCCGGTGGTCTCCCCGGAGGAGGCGGAGGGCATGTTCGACGTGCTCACCTACGAGAAGGGCGCGTCGGTGGTCCGCATGCTGGAGCAGTACCTGGGCGAGGAGCGGTTCCGGGCCGGGCTGCGCCGCTACATGGCCCGCCACCAGTTCGGCAACACCGAGACCACCGACCTGTGGGACGCCCTCGAGGAGGAGACCGGCGAGCCGGTGCGCCGCATCGCCGACACGTGGATCTTCCAGGGCGGCTACCCCGAGGTGGCGGTGTCGCTCGAAGGTGACACCCTGTCGCTGACCCAGCGGCGCTTCACCTACACCCCGGCCACCGAGGACCAGCAGTGGGCGGTCCCGGTGGTCGTCGGCACCGGCGCCGGCGGCGACCCCGTGAAGGTGCTGCTCGACGGCGACAGCGACCGGGTGGAGCTGCCCGGCGGCGTCGAGTGGGTGAACGCCAACCTGGGCGCCAACGGCTTCTACCGGGTCCGCTACAGCGACGAGCTGCGCGACCGCCTGGTCGAGCGCCGCGACGAGCTGACCGCGCTGGAGCGCTTCGTCCTGGTGGACGACACCTGGGCGGCCGTGCTGGCCGGCACCGTCGACGCCGGGTCGTTCCTGCGCCTGGCCGAGAGCTTCACCGACGAGACCGACCTGTCGGTGTGGGAGCGCCTCACCGCTGGGCTGAGCTCCCTGGAGCGGGTGCTCGACGGCGAGGCCCGCGCGGCGTTCTCGGCCCGGGTCCGGGCCCTGGTCACGCCGGCGCTGGAGCGGCTCGGCCCCGACGTCCGCCCCGACGACGACGACCGCTCCCGCACCCTCCGCGGCGTCCTCACCAGCACCGCGGCCCTGGTCGGTGACGACGAAGCCGCCATCGCCCGCTGCCGCGAGCGCCTCGACGCCTACCTGACCGACCCCGGGTCGGTGGAGGCCAGCCTGGCTGCCGCGGCCCTGGCGGTGGGCGCCACCCTGGGCGACGCCGCCCTGTACGACCGCCTGCTCGAGGGCTACCGCGCCGCCGACAACCCGCAGGACCGCGAGCGCCTCATGTACGCCCTGGCCCGC
Source organism: Acidimicrobiales bacterium (assembly GCA_035316325.1). NCBI lineage: Bacteria > Bacillati > Actinomycetota > Acidimicrobiia > Acidimicrobiales > Acidimicrobiales bacterium. The sequence goes on along the minus strand of DATHJB010000239.1, from coordinate 58,323 downwards.
TTCCGCGACCCCGCGCTCCTCGGCCGCACACTGGCGCTCAGCCTCACCGCCGAGGTCCGCAGCCAGGACGCCCCCTACCTGCTGCGCGACACCATCACCAACCGCGACAGCGGAGCCGCGGCCTGGGCGTTCGTCACCAGCCACTGGAGCGAGGTGAACGAGCGCTTCCCCAGCAACAGCATCGCCCGGCTGCTGTCGGGGGTCCGCTCGCTGCGCGAGGCCAGCGCGGCCCGCCACGCCGAGTCGTTCCTGGCCGAGCACCCGGTGCCCCAGGGCGAGCAGCAGGTGCGCCAGCACATCGAGCGCATGTGGGTCACGGTCGCCCTGGCCGAACGCGCCCCCGCCGAAATTGCGTGACAGGCGGCCCTCTGGCGATCACCAGCCACGCAATTTCGGTCGGTCACACCAGCGACACGACCAGCGCCACCTGGGCCAGGTGGTAGGTGACGATGATGGCGAGCGGCGCCCACGGGAAGTCGCGGACGAACCGCGTCCAGCCGATCAGGGCGTCGGACACGTAGAACAGCAGGGCGCCGACGACCGCCACCACGTCGCCCGTCCCGACCGCCACCACGAGCATCAGCGAGATCACGCCCATGTAGGCCATCACCGGCACGGCCAGGTCGGGCGTCTTCTCCTGTGCCGCGTTCACGATCCGCAGGCCGACGAGCCCCACCGCCGCGCCCGCCACCACCAGGCCGCCGACCAGCTGCACCACCCCGAGGTCGTCCTGCAGGAACCCCAGCACGTACGCCAGGTGGGCCATCAGGAACGACCCCAGCCCGAAGACGAACAGGTCGCGGTCCTTCAGCATCAGGAACACGTCGCCGGCCAGCGAGAACACCAGCGCCGCCACGAACCAGGTCCGCATGGCGTCGCTCTCGGGATCCAGCGCCAGGGCGGCACCGATCAGCACCACCACCGTCAGCGGCTTGCACAGGTACTCGAGCTGCTGGTCCTTGTCGACGACGGAGATCCAGTCGACCACCGCGGCCACCAGCGCCAGCCCGACCAGCAGATAGGCACCCGTCGTCACGTTTCGGTCATCCCGTGGTGGCCAGCGCCAACGCCTCCGCCCAGGGGGCACCCCGTTCGACCAGGGGTCGGTAGGTGACCACCTGGCGGGGCCGGTTCATCGCCAGCACGCCGACGACGCGGTCGCCGCGGCGGTAGATCGCCGCGAAGCGCCGCTCGGCCAGCGAACCGTCGACCACCTGCATCTCGTCCGCCCCCGCGGCGAAGCCGGAGAGCTGGATCTTGCGGTCGTACTGGTCGGACCAGAACCAGGGGACGGGGTCGTAGGGCATCGGGGCTTCGTCGTCGAGCAGGCGTCGCGCGGCGTGTTCGCCCATCTGGACCGCGTTCTCCCAATGCTCTACCCGCAACGGGCCCTCGAGGCGCGCGCTGGGCCACCGGGCGACGTCGCCGGCCGCGACCACGCCCGGGGCGGCCAGGGTGGTGGCGTCGCAGACCACGCCGTTGTCGAGCTCCAGGCCCGACCCCTCCAACCAGCCCGTGTTGGGCGCCACGCCGACGCCCACGACCACGACGTCGGCCTCGATCGCGGACCCGTCGGCCAGGTGGACCCGCTCGACCCGGGCACCGCCGTCGAACCGGTCGACGCCGACGCCGAGCCGCACGTCGACGCCGTGGTCGCGGTGGACGTCGCAGGTCAGGGCCCCGATCTCGCCGCCGATCGCCCGCTCCATGGGCACCGGCAGGGCCTCCAGCAGGGTGACGTCGAGCCCCCGCTCACGGCAGGTGGCCGCCACCTCGGCCCCGATGAACCCGGCGCCCACGACCACCACCCGCCGGGGCGTGGCGTCGAGCACCGCCCGGATGGCGAGGCAGTCGTCGAGTGTCCGGAGGGTGTGGATGCCGTCGAGGCCGCCGGTGGGCAGCGTCCGCGGCGTCGCCCCGGTGGCGATCACCAGCCCGTCGAAGCCCAGCGTCCCGGTCTCGTCGCCCGCACCCAGGGTCAGGGAGCGGCCGGCGAGGTCGAGCCCGGAGGCCCGCACGCCCAGCCGCCAGTCGACGTCGAGGCCGTCGATCCCCTCGTCGCCCTGCACGGTGAGGGCGATCTGGTCCGGCTCCCACTTCCCTGCCAGCAGCTGCTTCGACAGCGGCGGCCGGTCGTAGGGCCGGTGGGGCTCGTCGCCGACGACCGTCAGCCGGCCGTCGTAGCCCAGCAGCCGCAGCTCCTCCGCCGCCCGCAGCCCGGCCAGCGACCCCCCGACGACGACGATCGATCGCATCGCCCCGGCTCGACTCCGTTCGACCAGCTCGGCTCAGTCCTCGGCGATGGAGATGGCGGCCTTGGGGCAGCGGCGCACGGCCTCCTCCACCTGGGCGCGCAGCTCCTCCGGCGGGCGCTCCTGGAGGACGTACAGGAAGTCGTCGTCGCGCACCTCGAAGACCTCGGGAGCGACCTCCATGCACCGTGCGTTGCTCTCACACAGGTCGAAGTCGACCACTACCTGGTATCCCATCACGCGACCTCCGGCTCGTCCGGTCGTGGAACCTGCATCTGACAGCTGGGTCAAGTTAGCCGCCACCCGACCTCGGTAGCGTGAGCGGCCGTGACGGAGTGGGACGGCGACGGTGTGGTGGAGCTCTCGGCGCGCGACGCGCGGCGGATCGCCTTGGCCGCGCAGGGCTTCGGCATCAAGCGACCGTCGGGGCGCGTCGACCGGCGCCACTTCCGGCGGGTGCTCGACCAGCTCGCCACCGTGCAGCTCGACTCGGTGAACGTCCTCACCCGCAGCCACGAGCTGGTGTTCTTCGCCCGCCTCGGGAGCTACGACCGGGCCGCCCTCACCCGCTGGCTCTGGTCGAGCCGGGAGGTGTTCGAGTACTGGGGCCACGAGGCGTCGCTCCACCCCGTCGAGCGCCACCCGCTGTTCCGCTGGCGGATGGCCGACGACCACGCCTGGGGCGGCGTGCGGGAGGCCGCCGACGGCAACCCGGGGCTGGTCGAGGCCATCCTCGCCGAGGTTGCCATCCGGGGGCCGGTCAGCGTCGGTGAGCTGGAGGCGGCGGCCGGTGACCAGAAGCGCAGCAGCTGGTGGGGCTGGAGCGACGGCAAGCGGGTGATGGAGCACCTGTTCTGGACCGGCCAGGTGACGGCCACCCGCCGCAGGCAGTTCGACCGGGTGTACATGGCACCCGAGCGTTGGCTCCCCGCCACGGTGCTGGCCGCGGAGTCGCCCACGACCGCCGAGGCGCAGCGGGAGCTCCTGCTGGTGGCGGCCCGCTCGGTGGGTGTGGGCACCGCCCGCGACCTGGCCGACTACTACCGGCAGCCGCTCCGCCTGGCACCCGGCCTGCTGGATGGCCTGGTGGCCGACGGGCACCTGCGGGCGGCCCGCGTGGAGGGTTGGGCCAAGCCCGCCTACCTGCACCCGGAGGCGCACCTGCCGCGCCGCCGCATGCGACACCGGGCGCTGCTGTCGCCGTTCGACTCGCTGGTGTGGGAGCGCCAACGCACCGAGCGCCTGTGGGGCTTCCACTACCGGATCGAGATCTACACCCCGGCCCCCAAGCGGGTCCACGGCTACTACGTGCTGCCCTTCCTGCTCGACGAGGAGCTGGTGGCGCGGGTCGACCTGAAGGCCGACCGGAAGGCGGGAGTGCTCCGGGCCCAGGCCACGTGGCTGGAGGGCGACCACGGTGCCGCCGAGCGGGAGCGCATCGCCCACGAGCTGGCGGCCGAGCTGGCCGGGATGGCGGCGTGGCTGGGGCTCGACGGCGGGGTGGAGGTCATGCCGCGGGGCGACCTCGCCCCCACCCTCACCCTCGTCTTTGAAGGAAAACGACCCGTATAGGGGCGTTTCCCTTCAAAGAACGCTGTCAGTAGACCGAGTCACCGGGTCGGGCATGTTCAGAGGCGTAGAGCGGGAGAGCCTGCGACTCGTCGTCGGGGCTGTCCGGATGGGGCGTGCCGAGCGTCAGGCACTCCGACTTGTAGGGCCCCAGCTCCCGCACGCCGAGGTTCACGCAGGCGACCACGTTGCGGCCCACCAGGTCGGCCTCGTCGACCAGTGCGAGCTGGGCGACCGACGTCCGCTCCCCCAGCGGCCCGACGTCGAGCGTGAGCACCCGGGAGGCGAACCGGGTGCCCTCCGCCAGCGGCGCCGCCACCACGCGGGCGACCCGCACGTCCACGTTCTGGAACTTGCCGAAGGTGATCTGCGCCTTCTGTGCGGTCATTTCCCGTGTCTACCCGACGCTCAGTAGGGCAGCGGGACGCAGTTCCCGGACGCGGGGTCGACCACGCCGTGGCCGCTGTCGGCCACCACGGAGCACATCTGGGTGGCGCTGCCCCGGTCGGCGGGGCCGTAGTCGGTGAGGACCGAGCCCGACTCGTAGGTGAGGTACCAGTCGCCCGGCGGGCTGCCGTTGGTGCCGGCGTTCGCCGACGTGGTGGTGTCGAGGAAGAAGTGGGTGTGCAGGGCCTCGGGGTCGGCCTGGTCGGGCACGTAGCCGTAGATCGTGTAGTCGACCCGGTAGGAGTCACCCTCGACGCGCACGGCATCGATGGCGATCGACGGCCCCGACGGCGGCGGGGCGGAGGTGGTCGTCGTGGTGCTGGTGGACGATGTGGTGGTGGTATCCGGCGCGGCCGACGCGACCGCCGGGTCGTCGTCATCATCGCCGCCGCTGCTCAGCACCAGCGCGATGCCGACGACGCAGGCGACCGCGAGCACCGCCGACGCGACCAGCAACCCCGTCCGCCGGCCCCGCTCCTCACCGGCCGGTGGGCGCGGCGGCTCGACGGGTGGCGCCGGCGGTGACACCGGAGTTGGTGGCGGTGGCGGCACCGCTGCGGCTACGGGCGGCGGGGGCAGCGCGGCCGCGACCACCGGGACCACCGGAACCACGGGGACCGGCTCGGGCTCGACCGGGAGCGGCGGGGGCACGGCGTCGATCGCGGGGACGACCTCGGTGTCGACCCGGCCGCCCGTGCCCTGCTCGGCGGCGATGATGGCGGCGCCCAGGGCCACGCCGTGCTTCGGGTGGGCGTCGACGGCGACCGGCCGCCCCAGCTCGGAGCCCACCAGCTGCGCCACCAACGGGATGCGCGACGAGCCGCCCACCAGCAGCACCGTCGCCACGTCGTCCGGCCCCACGCTCGCCGACCGCAGCGCCCGGCGCAGCGCGTCGATCGAGTCGATCAACGTCGGTCGGATCATCGCCTCGAACTCGGACCGGGTGAGCCGCACGTCGGTCTGGATCGTGGGCAGCAGCACCGGGATCACCACGTCGACGTCGGTGGCCAGGGCCTCCTTGGCCTCGACGCACTCCCGCCGCAGCCGGGCCAGCGCCGCCACCGCGGCCGGGTCGTCGGGGTCGAGCGCCTCGATGGCCTCGCCGACGGTGGCCTGGACGTGGTGGAACACGGCCTGGTCGAAGTCGATGCCGCCCAGCCGCTCGATCCCCTCGGGCTCGCCCAGGATCTCCCAGCCGGTGGCGCCCCGCCGCAGCACGGCGGCGTCGAACGTGCCGCCGCCCAGGTCGTAGACGGCGACGACCGCGCCCGGCTCCACCCGCGCCTGCGAGGCGTAGTGGATGGCAGCGGCCTCGGGCTCGGTGATGGTGGAGGCCCCCGACAGGTCGGCCTGGCGCATCGCCTGCCCGAGGAGGTCCTGCTTGAACGGCCCCCAGTTGGCGGGGTGCGACACCACGACGCCGGCCGGCGGCTCGCCCTCCCGCTCCACCACCGCCGACACCACCCAGCGCAGCAGCCGGGCGGTCAGCGCGTCGGCCGAGTAGGGGGTGCCACCGACGATGATCGGCGTCGGGTCGCCCACCCGACGCTTGAACTCACGGGCGACCCGCAGCGGCTCGGTGACTGCCCGCCGCTCGGCCGCCTCGCCGGTGAGGATCGTGCCGTCGTCGCGCAGGAGGACCACCGACGGCACCACCGCCGCCCGCGTCCCCAGGTTCGCCATCTCGACCCGCCCGTCGCGCCACACCGCCGCCGCGGTGTACGTGGTCCCGAGGTCGATCCCCAGGTAGTACGCCATTCGCCCGCCCCCGCTTTCTCAAGGTGCCGCAGTCTTGCACCCGGAGCCACGGCGACACTTCGACAGAAACGGTGGCTATAGCGCCACCACGGTCGAAGTTTCGCCGTCGGTGTCAGCGGACGGCGTCGGCGGCGCTGACGATCCCCTCGCCGTAGAGGCTGTTGTCGGCGGTGGTGCCGACGCAGGGGGCGGTCCAGTCGGGGCCGCGGCCGACGTGCCCGTAGGCCTGCGAGCCGCCGGGCGGACAGGCCCGGTCCGCCGCCGTGGACAGGAGGATCGACGCCACCCGGTCGGGGTCGAGCGAGTAGCCGGTGAGCGCCGAGCCGGTCCCGTGCCGCTGGACGATCAGCGCCGCCACGCCCACGACGTGCGGGGTCGCCATCGAGGTGCCCTGCAGGTAGGTCCACAGGCCGCAGCGGCCGAGGGCGTCGCACTCCCGCAGCGTGTAGCCGTCGACCGGGTTGCCGGCGGCATCGACCAGGTCCTGTGCCCGAGCCGCGCCCGCGGGGAACGGCGCCAGCACCATGTTCCCGGGCCCGGCGCCGTCACGGGACCAGCCGCCGGGGCCGACCAGGTCGATGCTGCCCAGGCCGTAGTTCGAGTAGTCGGCCTTGTTCCCGGACGGCCCCACCGACCCCACCGAGATCACGTGCGGGCCCTCGTTGGGCAGGTCGAGGCAGTCCCTGGTGACCACCCGCCCCTGCCGGCGCCCGGGCGGGAAGCCGGGGCTGAACGGGTCGACGCGCTGCTCGGCGGCCAGGTCGGCGTGCTCGTTGCCGACCGCGGCGACGAGCGTCACTCCCTGCTGGTGGGCGTACTCCAGCGCCTCGGTGAGGAGCCGCCGGGTGAGCCGCTGCTGCTCCAGTTCCTCCGGGGTGACGGCGCCCGAGAGGTAGTCGTCGGGCGAGTCGCAGTTGTAGAGCCAGGGGTCGGTGTAGAAGCTCATGTTGACCACGTCGAGCTGCATGTCGCCGGCGGCCGTGAGCGCGTCGAGCGTCTCGTAGAGGAAGAAGAGGCCGGAGTCCTGGCCGGCCCGCAGGTTGACGAGCGTGGCGTCCGGGGCGACCCCGGCGGTGCCGACGCCGTTGCGGGCCGCGGCCACGATGCCAGCGACGTGGGTGCCGTGGCCCCGGTCGTCCGCGCCGACGGGATCGACGCAGGTGGGCACCTCGCACGGTCCGTCGAGCGCCGGGATGTCGGTGGTGAAGTTGCGCGACCGCAGGGGGTCGAAGTTGGGGGCGATGTCGGGGTGGGAGGCGTCGATGCCGGTGTCGATGATGCCGACGTCGACGCCGTCGCCGGTGGTGGGCAGGTCCACAGCCCCGATCATGGCCATGTCCCACTGGCGCTCGGTGAGGGGCTCGGCGGTGTCGCGGGCGACGCTGCGCTCCGCGGCGACCGGACGCTCCTCGGCGAAGCGGTGGTGCAGGTCGGGCCGGTCGAAGCCCACCGAGTGGTTGGGCATCACCCCGTCGACACCGGGCTGGGCGGCCAGGTCGCCCGGTGCCACGGCCCGGACCAGGGCCACGCCGAGCTGCTCGTTCACGTCGACCACCTGCCCGCCGGTGTCGGCGACGGCCTGGCGCAACGCCGACGGCGCCTCGTCGAAGGCGACGACGTACTCCTCGGCGACGGCGCGGTCGTCGGCCCCGGAGGGCGACGAGACCGCCAGCGACCCAACCACGACAACGCAAAGCACCACGTATCGAGACAAGACGCCCACTGTAGGTGAGCACCCTGTCCCGACTGGGCTATGGAAGCGTGAGGATCTCGGCGCCGTCGTCGTTGACGAGGAGGGTGTGCTCGAACTGGGCGGTGCGGCGCCGGTCGACGGTGACGGCGGTCCACCCGTCGTCCCACATCTGGTGCTGCCAGGCGCCCATCGTGATCATCGGCTCGATCGTGAACGTCATCCCGCGCTCGATGACCGTGGTGGCCCGCCGGTCGTAGTAGTGCGGGATCTGCAGGTCGGTGTGGAACTGCTCGGCGATCCCGTGGCCGACGAACGCCCGCACCACGCCGTAGCCGTTGCCCTCGGCGTGCGCCTGGATGGCCTGACCGATGTCGCTGATCGGGTGCCCCGGGTGGACGGCCGCGATGCCCCGGTCGAGGCACTCGCGGGTGACCCGGATGAGGCGGGCCGACTCCTCGTCGATCTGGCCGACCGGGAAGGTGGCGTTGGTGTCGCCGTGGACGCCGTCGAGGTAGAGGGTGACGTCGAGGTTGACGATGTCGCCGTCGACCAGGGCCCGGTCGTCGGGGATGCCGTGGCAGATGACCTCGTTCACCGAGGTGCAGATCGACTTGGGGAAGCCGCCGTAGTTGAGCGGGCTGGGGTAGGCGCCCCGCTTGATGGTCTCGGCGTGGCAGATGGCGTCGAGCTCGTCGGTGGTCACGCCCGGGGCGATGGCGGCGGCCACCGTCTGCAGCACCTGGGCGGCTTCACGACCGGCCCGGCGCATCCGCTCGATCACCTCGGGCGACCGGACGGGCGACTCCGGCACCCGCACCGGCACGCCGGTCTCGGCGTAGGGCGGGCGGGGGATGTCGGCGGGGACGGGGCGCGTCGGGCTCAGGCGACCGGGCCGGATGTGCTCCGTGCTCGACTTGTGGCAGCGCTTGAACTTGCGTCCGCTACCGCACCAGCACGGATCGTTGGCCTTCAGCATCACCGCGGGGGACCCCATAGAGGTCCCAGGGTAACGGCACAGGGCATCCTCGGGGTCATGATGGTCGGGTGAGGGTGACGACGTGAAGGTGGCGCTGGAAGGGGTCGAGCTGCGGCTGGTGCGGCTGCCGCTGGCCGAGTCGTTCCGCACGGCCCACGGCAACCGCGACCACCGTGAGGTGGTGATCGTGCGGGCGGTGGTGGCCGACGGGCCCGACGGCTGGGCCGAGTGCGTCACCGAGACCGAGCCCACCTACTGGCCCGAGTACACGGCCGGCGCGCTCGACGTGCTGCAGCACCACCTGGTCCCCCGCCTGCTGGCGGGCCGCTCGCTGCGCGAGGTCCAGGGCCACCAGATGGCCAAGGCGGCGCTGGAGGGCGCGGTGCTCGACGCCGGCCTCCGGGCCGAGAGCCAGTCGCTGGCCAAGTTCCTGGGCGCCACCCGCACCCAGGTGCCCACCGGGATCGCCGTCGGGATCACCGCCACCATCGACGACCTGGTGATCGCCGCCGGCAGCTGGTGCGCCCAGGGCCACAAGGCGCTCAAGCTCAAGATCACGCCCACCTGGGACATCGACCCCGTGCGGGCGGTGCGGGCCGCCGTCGGCCCGTCGATCGACCTGCTGGTCGACGCCAACGGCTCCTACGACAGCGCCGACCCCGCCCACCTCACCCACCTGGAGCGCCTCGCCGACCCCGCCACCGGCCTCCTGGCGATCGAGCAGCCCTTCCCCGCCGGCGACCTGCTGGGCCACGCCCGGCTGGCCCGCCTGGTCGACGTGCCGATCTGCCTGGACGAGTCGCTCGGCTCGCTGGCCGACGTCGACACCGCGCTGGCCCTGGGCGCGTGCGGAGCGGTGAGCCTGAAGGTCGGGCGGGTGGGCGGCATCGTGGAGGCCCGCCGCATCCACCAGCGCTGCGTCGACGAGGGGATCCCCGCCCGCTGTGGCGGGATGCTGGAGACCGGGCTCGGACGGGCGCTCAACCTGGCGGTGGCGGCGCTGCCCGGCTGCACGCTGCCACCCGACCTCGGCCCGTCGGCCCGCTACTTCGCCCGGGATATCACCCCCGCGTTCGTCGACCGGGATGGCACCATGGACGTGCCGCAAGGGTCGGGTCTGGGGACCGAGCCGCTACAGGAGGTCCTCGACGACGTGACCGTGAACCAGCTGATCCTCAAGGCGACGACCACGTGAGCGACCCGTCCTCACCGGGCGACGACGCCGAGCCGCCGACGACGCCGGCTCTCCCCGTCACCTGGGACGACGTCCTCGCCGCCGAGGTCCGCATCAAGGGCGCGGTCGAGCGGACGCCGAGCGCCCACTCCCACACGCTCTCCGCGCTGCTCGGCTGCGAGGTGATCGTCAAGTTCGAGAACCTCCAGTTCACGGCGGCCTACAAGGAGCGGGGCGCGCTCAACAAGCTGCTCCAGCTGACCGACACCGAGCGGGCGGCCGGCGTGATCGCCATGTCCGCCGGCAACCACGGCCAGGCGGTCGCCTACCACGCCCACCGGCTGGGCATCGACGCCACCATCGTCATGCCGTCGAGCACCCCGTTCGTGAAGGTGCAGCGCACCCGGGAGCTGGGGGCGCGGGTGATCCTGGCGGGCGAGGGGCTCGAAGGCGCCCTGGCCGAGGTGCAGCGGCTGGTCGAGTCCGAGGGCCGGGTGTGGGTGCACCCGTTCGACGACCCGGCCGTCATCGCGGGCCAGGCCACCTCCGCGCTCGAGCTGCTGCACGACTTCCCCGACCTCGACGTGCTGGTCGTCCCGGTGGGCGGCGGCGGCCTGCTCTCGGGCTGTGCGGTGGTCGCCCGGCACCTGGTGCCCGGCATCGAGCTGGTGGGCGTCCAGATGGAGCGCTACCAGGCGATGGCCGCCCACTTCCACGGCTACGACACCGAGACCGGCGGCTCCACGCTGGCCGAGGGCATCGCCGCCCCCTGGCCCGGCGAGCTGACCGGGGTGATCCTGAAGGCCCTGGTCGACGACATCGTCACCGTCACCGAGGACGACGTCGAGGCGGCCATCAACCTGCTGCTGGAGATCGAGAAGGTCGTGATCGAGGGGGCGGGTGCAGCGGGGATCGCCGCCCTGGTCGCCCATCCGGAGCGCTTCGCCGGCAAGCGGGTCGGGGTGATCCTGACCGGCGGCAACATCGACCCGCGGCTGCTGGCCTCGGTGATCATGCGGGGCCTCGTCCGCAACGGCCGGCTCACCCGCCTGCACATCGACCTGCCCGACGTGCCCGGCGCGCTGGCGGCGATCACCACCCTGCTGGGCCAGTCCGGCGCCAACATCGTGGAGATCCACCACCAGCGGCTGTTCGTCGACGTGTCCGCCAAGGCCGCCCACGTGGAGCTCACCATCGAGACCCTCGACCACCACCACGTCGGCCGGGTGGTCAAGACCCTCCAGGAGGCCGGCTACGACGTGTTCGTCGGCAGCTTCACCAACCACCCCCGGTAGGGCGAACCCCCGAAACTGCGTGGCTGGTGGCCGTAGAGCGACCATGAGCCACGCAGTTTCGGCCGGGTCGGGCGGGTCAGCCGGTCTGGTCGGGCGTGCGCACCACCGGGTGCGCCGGCTTCGGTCCGACGGGCTCGGTGGGCTCCTCGGTCGGCGGCGTGGCCGGGGCCTCGCCGACGGCGAACAGCAGCAGGTCGTAGAAGCCGGTGACCTCGTCGGTCGTCTCGCAGTCGAGCCAGACGGCGTAGAAGGTGACCTTGACGTCGTCCCCGTCGTCGGGCGTCGGGAACTTCAGCTCCCAGGTGCCGTCGTCGGCCACGTCGAGGTAGCCGGCGTCGATCATCTCCGGCTCCTCGTCGTCGAGCGGCCAGCTGTCGACCTCCCAGAACAGGGAGCCATCGGAGGTGGCGGGGCAGGGGTCGATGGGCCCGACGGTGATCTCGTCGCCCTGGTTCACCAACGGGAACCCCAGCACCGTGTGCGCCTCGTGCGAGGTGATCTCGGCCTCGAGGAACGGCGGCTCCACGAACTCGACGCACTGGGCGAACCACTCGTAGTCGGCGCCACCCGAGGTGAAGGCCTCGGGGCCGTACACCTCGACCACGTACGGCTCCTCGTCCTCGGCAGCCGCAGCCGCCGCGGCGAAGTCCTCGCCCTCCTCGGGGAAGCCGGCAACGGCCTCGGCGGCGGAGAACTCCAGCTGCCAGCTGCCGCCCGCCTCCAGGTCGACGAAGCCGCCGCCGACCGGCTCGGCGCCGCCGAAGTCGTCCCAACTGAACTCACCGGCCGGGTAGACGAGCCAGTCGAGGAACCCCTCGGTCGCCGAGCAGTTGTCGACCGGCGTGACCGCGACGGCGTCGCCCGTCTGGGTCAGGTCGGCGTCGAGGTGGACGAGCTCGGGCAGCTCGATCTCGACGCACTGGGCGAACCACTCGTAGGCCACGTCGCCCGACGTGAAGGCCTCGGGGCCGTACACGTCGATGGCGATGGGGTTCTCCTCCGCGAACGCCTGGAGGGCCTCGTCGTCGACGTCGGGCCCGCCCGGAGCCGGGAACACGACCTCCCAGCTGCCGTCCTCGTTCAGCTCGGCGACGTCCACGAGGACGGGCTCGACCTCGGGGTCGGACCCCTCGTCGAAGGAGAACTCTCCGGCCTCGAACACCAACCAGATCAGGTAGCCCGTCTCGACCGAGCAGTTCTCCACCGGTGTGACCGTGACGTCGTCGCCGGGGGCGGCCTCGGTGGGCGACAGGTTGGCGTCCAGGTGCCGGAGATCGACCGGGGGCTCCTCCTGCGTCGACCCCGGGGCGGCGAGCGCGAGTGACCCCGTCGCCGCCAGCGCCAGCGCGACGACACCGCCGAACAGCTTCCGCATCGTGTTGTTCTCCCCGCTCCACCAGGGCCCCCACGGCCCTGGCACCCAACCCCGCACTAGAGGCCGGATGTCTACTACGCCGGGTCAGCCGGGGGTCGGCGCGCTCGCCTCGGCTTCCGCGGTGGTCTCGGGTTCGAGGTGGACGACGCGGGCCTCGGGGACCGACGTGCGGACGGCGTCGGCGACGGCGTCGACCGCCTCGGCGACGGCGGGGCCGTCGAGTCGGGAGTCGAACTCCACGTCGGCGATCACCATCAGCTCCTCGGGGCCGAGCTGCAGGGTCCGCAGCCGGACCAGCCGTCGCACCGCCGGGTGGTCCGTGATGGCCGCCTGCACCGCCGCCACCTGCGTCGGCGACCCGGCCTCGCCGATCAGCAGGCTCTTCATCTTCGTGGCCAGCGTCATGGCGATGACCACCAGCAGAATGCCGATGCCCAGGCTGCCGAGGGCGTCGTAGCGGCTGTTGCCGGTGACCGACGCCAGCGTCACCCCGGCGAGAGCGAACGTCAGGCCGATCAGGGCACCCGAGTCCTCCAGCAGGACCACCGGCAGCTCGGCCTGCTTGGAGTGGAGCACGAACTCGCGCCACGAGTCGTCACCCTTGGCGGCCCGGCTCTCGTGGGCGGCGGTGCGCAGCGACAGCGATTCCAGCACCACCGCCACCAGGAGGATGACGACCGCCACGCCCAGCGACTCCAGCTCGTGCGGCTTCCGCAGCTTCTCCTCCGCCTCGAACAGCGCGAACAGCCCGCCGCCGCTGAACAGCACGAGGGCGACCACGAACGCCCAGAAGTAGCGCTCGCGGCCGTAGCCGAAGGGGTGGGTGGCGTCGGGTGCCCGCTTGGCCCGCTCGGCGCCGAGGAAGAGGAGGCCCTGGTTGGCGGTGTCGGCGAACGAGTGGATCGCCTCGGCGGCCAGCGACGCCGCCCCCGTCAGCAGGAAGCCGACGAGCTTCGCCACGGCGATCCCGAGGTTGGCGAGGAACGCGGCGACGATGGCCCGGCGGGAGCCTTCCACGCCGTGGAACCTACCCAGTCGCCCCGATCGACATCGCGGAGCCGCCAGCCGTCGGGGGTCGGGGGTCGGCCGTGCGGGTCGGCCGTCGGGGATGATGGGTCGATGAGGATCGAGGTCGTGCGGGGGGACATCACGCGGCAGGACGTCGACGCCGTGGTGAACGCCGCCAACTCGTCGCTGCTGGGCGGCGGGGGCGTCGACGGAGCGATCCACCGGGCGGCCGGGCCGGGGCTGGTGGCGGAGTGCCGGCTGCTCGGCGGATGCGCGACGGGCGACGCCAAGGCGACGGATGGCCATGGGCTCGTCGCCCGCTGGGTGATCCACACGGTCGGGCCGGTGTGGCGGGGCGGCGAGCGGGGTGAGGCCGAGCTGCTCGCCTCCTGCTACCGCCGCAGCTGCGAGGTGGCCGTCGACCTCGGCGCCCGCACCGTCGCCTTCCCGGCCATCTCCACCGGCCTCTTCGCCTACCCCGTCGACCGGGCGGCCCAGATCGCGGTCGCCACCCTCCGGGGGTTCGACGGCCCCCTCACCCTGGCCCGCCTCGTCGCCTTCGACGCCACCAACGAGACCGCCACCACCCAGGCCCTCGCCGCTTCGCCCGGCTAGCGGTCGGCGAGTCGGATCCCTCCTCATCCCCGACCCCTGACGTCGGGATCCCCGTGGTAGGCATCGACTCAGTGGACCGACTCGGCGAGGTCGCCTTCTACGTCGCCATCTGGGCGCTCCTGATGTGGGGCTGGCGCAGGAAGTTCGCCCCCGATCGACTCCGGGCGTTGGTCGAGGCCCAACGGGCCTACGACCGGCAGTCCGCGGCCGCGAGCCGGACGCCGCCGCCGTCGAGCAGCGCTTCCGCCGGGTCGCCGCCACCGGGACGGTGGGCATCACCATCGGCGCCCTCGTGGGCCTGCTCGTCGACCTCTTCCTCTTCGAGTGAACGAATGGCTCCGGCATCCGGGAACGGCGGCGCGGCACCTGCCCTCGAACTGGTGGTGCTGCGGGTGGCCGACCTTCCCGCTGCCCGGGCGTTCTACGAGGCCGTCGGCGTCACGTTCGTGGAGGAGCGGCACGGCGGCGGGCCGGAGCACGTCGCCGAGCCCGTCCCCGGCACGTCGCACGCCTTCGACCACCTCGGGCCGCGGGTGCCGGCGTTCGTCGTCTCCCCGTTCGCCCGGCGCAACTACGTGTCGCACGTCGTGCACGACCACACGTCGGTGCTGCGGTTCATCGAGACGAAGTGGAACCTGGGGGCGCTCACCCGGCGGGACGCCAACGCCTCCAACCTGCTCGACTGCTTCGACTTCCGACGCCGACGCCCCGCCTTCCTCGACCCGCCCGAGCTGGCCGCCCCCGGCCTCCCGGCGACCGGCAGCGCCTGCCAACCGGAGACCCCACCGCCCCCGACGTCGGCGTCGATTGCAGCGGCGGTTGACGCCGACGCTCCCCTCCCCGGCTTGGGCCTGAGCGCCCCGGCCCTGGCCGCCACGGTCGACCCGACCACCGGCGCCCCCACGGCCCCGGACCTCACCACGGCTCCCCTCACCGACAGCCAGGACGTCCGCCTCCACCTCCTCCACCACCTCGCCCGCCAGTAGTGGTGTCGCCGTGGTTCGCCTCGGCGGTCGCGGAGGACCGCGGCCTCCTCCTGCCGGGCCGACCCCGGGGCCACACCGCCTCGATCCTCCTCGCCCCCGACCGGGTCTCGGTCTGGGCGGGCACCACCTTCGCCCACCTCTCCTGGGACGACCACGGCTCGTCGCACTCCCGCCCCCGAAGCTCCTGGCAGATCACCTTGTTCTTGACCGGAGCCCGTCGAGGCGGAGGTATCGCCCTGGGAGTCGGCGGCGAGGCAGCCGAGGCGACGGCTCCCGTCCGAGCTGCCACCAGCACCTTCCTCACATGGACCTTCCGCGACGCTTGGCGAGGAGTCGTGGTGCCGTTGCGACCCTTCGGCTCGTCGTGGTCGATCGAGGCCGAACGCCACACGTTGCAGGCGCTGTGCACCCACCTGGCACGGAACCCGGCGATCCGCCCGAGTCTGGCCGACCCGGAACGGGTGCGGTGGCTCATCCGGGACCTGGCCCACGGCGCCCGCCGATCCCGTGCCGAACCGTCCGGGCTGCGCCGCACGACTGTCGAGGTCGTCGCCGCACTGCTCGGCCTCGGCTACGTCCACCGGCTCCTCGGGCGTCCGCTGCCGTCCGACAAGCCGCCACCGCTGGAGACGATCGTCGACCAGGTGCTCGACCGCATCCGCCAGAGCCCCTACGCCCGCCACCTGTCGATCTCGCCCGAACGGGCCGCCCGGGTCATCCGCCGCCGGTACCTCGACGTCGAGCCGTGGCCCTTCGCCGCCCTCGACCCCACCCCGTGAGGTGCTGGACCTGTGTCGTGAGGTCGACGAGCGGGTCGAGCGGATCGGCTCGACCTGAGTCACACCGCCGGGCGGGGGACCTGGGAGGCGAGCTTCTTGGGGGCCAGGATGCAGTAGCTCTCGGTGAGGAGCTCCTGGATCTCGGTCCAGTCGAGGCCCTCGGCGGCCGAAAGGACCATGCCGACGGTGTTGGTGCCCCAGCCCGGGCGGAAGAAGGGGTGGCCCATCGACCGCAGCGCGTCGAGCTCGTCGCCGGACGAGCGGAACGTCAGGACGACGGTCGGGCCGGACGGCGAGTCGACCGACAGCACGTGCGCGAACGTCCGCCGGCGCACCGTCCAGCGGCGGCCGGCCCATGCCTGCTCCTCCGACGTCTCCGGCAACCCCAGGCACACGGCCCGCAACCCGACGAGCACCTCCGGCGGGACGTCCGAGTACTCGGTCACCCCCTCACCCTGTCACCCCGCGGCCGGCGACCCCGGAGGCGGCGGGTAGTCGGGCGGCAGGTCGTCCTCCGACAGCGAGTCGATCACGGTGACGGCGCTGTCCGGGTCCTCGAAGGCGTTCGGCGACGGCGTCTCCGTGGCCGTGAACCGCTCGCCCCCGTTGGACCGGCGCCACGCGCCCTGTCCCATCACGCCCCGCTCGTCCTCCACCTCGACGTCCGGGTCCCACCAGATCTCGACCCCGTCGTCGATGGCCTGGTAGTCCATCTCGGCGAAGTTGCCCCAGTTGCCGTAGCTGACCTGCGGGGTCGCCGGCCCCCCGCCGACGGGCGGGAGGCGGAACAGACCCCGGGCGAACGTCTCGGCGGTGAGCTCCGGCCCGGCCATGTGGATGCCGGCCGCCAGCCACGCCGCGTTGGGCGCCACGACGGCGTACTGGTTCTCGGCCGGCGGCAGGGCGGGGGCCGAGTCGCCCGCGTACCAGCGGTACAGCCGGACGTACTCCTGCAGGTCCTGGTCGACGGGGGCGGCCAGCTGCGAGATGCCGGCGGCGTGGACCATCTGCTCCGGGTCGTACTGGCGGCCGAACACGTTGGTGTCGGTCAGGGCGGTGCCGGTGAACACCCACTCGGGGAAGTAGTCGGCCTCCGTGGCCGCCCGGGTGAGGTAGATCGGCATGAACGGGTCACCCAGGAAGGTGATCGAGGTGATGCCCTCGGCCTTGAACTGGGCGATCAGCTCGGCGGCCTTGGCCGGCAGCGTCGGCAGGTCGAGCACGTAGCTCTCGATCAGCGCCACGTCGGCCATGTCGCGGCGCTCCGCCTCGGTGGACTCGAACACCGGGGGATCCTGCTCGAAGTGGATGACGCCGAGCTTGCTGGGCCGGCCCTGCAGGTCGCCGCCGGCATGGTCGGCGACCGAATCGGAGGCGGACACCTGGGCGTTCACCCAGGTGGCGAGCAGGTCGAGGATCTGGTCGGGCGACGGCAGCGCCGACCACACGTAGGGCGCCATCTCCAGCGCCATCGCCTCGGGCAGGGCGGCACCGGTGCAGCCGAAGCACAGGACCCCGGCTTCGGCGAGCTCCTGGGCGAAGGCGCCGCGGTCGAGGGCCGGTCCACCCAGCACGGCGAACGGCTCCATGGCCAGGACGTCGGTGGCGTCGGCCTGGGACGCGACCACGTCGTCGGCCTGTCCCGTGGCGGCGAACGGCACCATCTCGATCTCCCGCCCGTACTGCTCGGTGACCGACGTGAAGATGTCGATGTACGTCTGGAGCGTGGCGTTGCGCTGCTCGGCGGTGTCGTTCGCCCCCATCGCCCCCAGCAGCGAGGCCATGTCGGCGCTCTGCTCGGGCGAGTAGTAGACGACCTTGATCGACTCCGCGGTCACGCCGGGGGCCGTCGCCCCGCCGTTGTCGCCGTCGAACGCCGGCACGCAGGGCACGGCGGACACGGACGGCAGCTCGACACGGCCGGACTCGGTGTCGCAGGTGTCGGGCCACTCGTGGTCGCCGACCGAGCCGTCCTCCTCGGCTTCGGCGTAGGTCGCCGGCATCGCCCCGGTCGGGGCCGGAGCGCCGGGCTCGGCGTCGCCGGGGCTCTTCCAGTCGAACCCGCCCGACCCGGTCTCCTCCGACGCCTCGTCGTCGCCGTCGTCGCCCCCGCCGCCGACGACCACGACCGCTCCCACCGCCAGCAGCAGCACCACGATGAGGGCGAGCGGGCCGTAGCGGCGCAACCTCGTGCTCCGGGTGGTGGAGCCTCCGTCGTCTGCAGGGAGCATCAGCTGTCCTTCCCTTGTGTGGACCTGACGCGCACGGCGCCGGCCCGGGTACCTGTCCGTCGGACGACCGCCTCGTCGGTGCCCAGGTAGGCGGCGACGACGGCGGGATGGGCGAGCACCTCGGCGGGCGGGCCGGCGGCGATGGTGCGGCCCTGGTCGAGCGCGAGGAGGCGGTCCGACACGGCCGTGACCAGCGGCATGTCGTGCTCGATGACGACGATGCTGGCACCGAGCTGGTCGCGGATCCGGGCGAGCACGGGCACCAGCGCCTCGGCCTCCCGCTGGGCGATGCCGCTGGAGGGCTCGTCGAGGAGGATGACGGTGGGCCGGTGGGCGACGAGGCAGGCGAGGTCGACGATCCGACGCGACCCGGTCGACAGCTCCTGCACGAACTTGGAGCGGAAGGCCTCGAGGCCGAGGAGGTCGAGCAGCTCGTCGACCCGCCGGCGCACGGCCTGCTCGGCGTCGAACGCGGCGGGCAGGTGGAGGGCGGCCTGCACGGGGTCCTTCACCGTGACCCAGCGGTCGAGCGCCACGGCGACGCACTGCTCGACGGTGAGCGCCGGGAACAGCCGGGCGTCCTGGAAGGAGCGCCCGAGGCCGCGGCGGGCCCGGGCGTCGGTGGGCTGGCCGGTGACGTCGCGCCCGCCCAGCAGCACCCGGCCGCCGTCGACGGGGAGGTAGCCGGAGACCAGGTCGAACACGGTGGTCTTGCCGGCGCCGTTGGGCCCGACGATGCCGAGCACCTCGCCCGGCGCCACGGCGAACGACACGTCGTCGACGGCCCGGAGGCCGCCGAAGCTGCGGGTGAGGCCCTGCACCTCCAACGTCGGCGGGGCCCCGTTGCTCCGAAACTGTGACGCAGTTGGCGCCATAGCGACCGTTTCTGTCGAAGTTTCGGTGGGGTGGGCAGCGGCTGCGCCCTCCAGGAACACCGAGCGCAGGATGTCCGGGCGGGCCAACAGCTCCTCGGTGGGCCCGTGGAAGCGGATCTCGCCCTTCTCCATGAAGTAGGCCTCGGACGCCATGGTCAACGCCACGTTGACCGACTGCTCCACGACCACCACCGTCGTCCCGCCCCGGGCGATCCCCCGCACCACCTCCACCAGCCGCTCCACCACCACCGGCGCCAGGCCCAACGACAGCTCGTCGATCAGCAGCAGCTTCGGCTGCGAGACGAACGCCATCGCCAGCGACAGCATCTGCTGCTGGCCGCCGGACAGGTCGGCGGCGGGGTCGTCGAGCCGGGCCCGCAGCTCGGGGAAGACGTCGAGCGCCTCCGCGGTGCGCCGGGCCGCCAGCTGCTTGTCGTGCCGCTCCAGCCACGCCGCGGCCCGCAGGTTCTCGGTGACCGACAGCGACGGGAACGTCCCGACACCGCCCGGCACCAGCACCACGCCCCGCGGCGCCACCTCGTGCGCGGGCGCGTAGGTGATGTCGCGCCCGTCGAGGATCACCGTGCCCTTGTTGGCGGGGACCAGGCCGGCGATGGACCGCAACAGCGTCGACTTGCCCGCCCCGTTGGTGCCCAGCAGGGCGACGATCTCGCCCTCGTCGATCTCGAAGTCGACGCCGAAGAGCACCTGGACGTCGCCGTAGCTCACCTCGAGGCCCCGCACCACCAGGTGCTTCGCCAGCCCCGCCCGACGCTGGTGGAGCACCTCGCTGCGCGCCGCCGAGGCCGCCCACACCTGCTGGATGTCGCGCATGATCAGGTCGCCGGCGGAGGCGATGACCAGGCCGCCGACCAGGAACACCGGCACCATCAGGGTGATGCCCCAGCGCATGCCCCAGGCGTCGGCGGCCGCCGCGATCAGCGGTAGCACCACCATCCCGGCCATCACGAACACCGAGCCCATGGCGAAGCCCATCGACCGGGCCCGGGGCGGGATGGCGAGCGACAGCGCCGCGAAGATGCCGGGCAGCGTGAAGGCGAGGCTGGCGCTGATCACCACGTGGCAGGCGACGGCCACCAGCACGTGCGGCGACCAGGCGAAGCCCAGGGTCGCCACCGACACCACGAAGATGCCCTTCGCCAGCAGGCCGAACAGCAGCGTCGGGTCCTTGGCGAAGAGCTTCATGCCGAGCCGGGCGCCGATCGCCAGCCCGACCAGCTGCGACGGCCCCTCCACCAGGCCGACCACCCAACCCCGGGCCGTCTCGTCGAGCCCGAACACCTCCCGGTACATGAACGTGCTGAAGATCACGAAGCCGACGAGGGCCGGCATCAGGAACGGGAGCGTCCGGTAGATGCGGCGGAGGCTGTCGATCTGCCAGCACATGCGCCAGCCCTCGGCCAGGCTCGGGGCGTCCTCCTCGGTGTCGACCGACGACGCCGCGGCCCCGGCCAACGCCCGCTCCTGCGCGCCTCGCACCGGCTCGCGCAGCCGGGCGCCGGCGAGCACCAGCAGCACCGTGGGCACGGCGAAGAGCAGGAACGGCGCCCGCCACCCGAACGCCTCGGCGAGGTAGCCGGCCCCGACCCCGCCCAGCAGCGCCCCGATCGCGTTGCCACCCCGGTGGAAGGAGAAGATGCGGGGGCGCAGCCCGACGGCGTAGTAGTCGCTCATCAGCGACGTGTGCGACGGCTCGATGAAGGCCTTCCCGACGTTCGACCCGGCCAGGAACACCGCCAGCAGCCACACGTTCGGCGACACCCCCACCAGCGCCGACGCGACCGCGAAGATCCCGCCGCCCAGCAGGGCCAGATGCACCCGGTTGCGCCGGTCGGCGAGGGTGGCGATCGGAACGGCCAGGGCGAGCGCGGCGGCGAACGCCAGGACGAACGGCACGACGATGCCGACGAGGCCCACACCGAAGTGGTCGGCGGCCAGGGGTGCCACCACCGTGAACGACGTGCGGGACATCTCGTCGACGCCGTTGAGCCCGGTCAGCACCAGCAGCGCCAGGACGGGGCCGTCGCCGGTCAGCTTGTCGACCCAGCGGATGGGGTGCCGGACGGCGAAGGCGAGGCGCCGCGGCCACGGCTCGTCGCTCACCGGCGGCGGGGTGACGGCGATCACGACGCACCCGCCGTCACGTCGTCGGCGGCATCGGTGTCGTCACCGGTCGGCTCCGCGGTGGCGTCCGGGTCGTCCGGTTCCTCCGGAGAACGGAACGCCAGGCCGAGGTCGGGCATGTCGGGCTGGGTCGTGTCGGCCATCAGGCTCGGCACCACCAGGTCGTGCCGGCGGGCCACCCAGCGCAGCCCCAGGTCCCGCACCCGGAACAGCGCGCCGCCCACCCCGCCGGGCAGCACCAGCAGCACGACCAGCACGCCGAGCGACGAGGCGAACAGCCGCCAGTCGTCGCGCAGGAACCACTCGCCGCCCTTGAGGAACAGCGAGCCGAGGGCCGCCCCCGTCACCGACCCCAGCCCGCCCACAACAGCCGCCGTGAACACGACGAGGTTGTCCTCCTCGGGGAACAGCCCGAGCGTGAACTGGCCCTGCTGGGTGACGAGCAGCACGCCCCCCACCGCGGCCACGAAGCCCGACAGCGCGAACGCCGTCAGCTTGGCCCGCACCACCGACACGCCATAGGCCGCCACCGCCCGCTCGTTCTCGCGCAGCGCCACCAGCACCCGGCCGGTCCGGCTGCGCCGGATGCCCGCCACACCCACCACCAGCACGGCGAACGTCCCCAGCGCCAGCTGGTAGTAGCCGGTCGGATTGTCGTAGTGCCACACCCCGAGGAGCGGCCGGCGCGTCAGGCGCTCGTCGGGCACCCAGTCGAAGAACTGCGGGCTGAGCAGGTACCGGGTGGTCGCCAGAGCGAACGCCAGGCTGGTCACCGCCAGGTAGGGACCCCGCAGCCGCAGGGCCGGCAACCCGACCGCCACCGCCACCGCGGCGCCCGCCAGCCCCATCACCGGCAACGCCAGCGCCAGGTCCCAGCCCCACTCCTGGGTCGCCTTCGCCCCCAGCGCCGCGCCGATGGCGACGAAGCCCATCTGCCCCAACGACACCTGGCCCGCCCAGCCGGTGAGCACCGTCAGCGACAGGATGACGATGGCGAAGATCACCACGGCGGCGGCCTTGAGCGTCGAGCCGGGGCCGAGCACGGCGGGCAGGGCGACCAGCGCCGCGGCGACGAGGGCCAGGCCACCGATCCGGGCCGCCCGCACCTCCGTCAGGCCGGCCAGCTCCCGGGGGATCGGGCGCAGCAGCCCCGACGCCTGCCACGACGACGTGCCGTCGCTGTCCACCCGGCTCGTCCCGGCTCGGCGCACCAGCAGGGCGAGGAGGATGACGACCGCCAGCACGGGCGCGATCACGAAGTCGCTGCGCAGGTCGAGGTGCAGGGGCCCGACCGCCAGCTCGTCGTTCCAGCTCACGTGCGCCTCCAGCATCCCGACGGCGAGGGCGCTGGCGACGATCGACGGCAGGTCGGTGAGGCGCCCGAGCATCAGGGCGGCGAGGGCGCTGAGCAGCACGGTCAGCCCCACCGGCGACGCCAGCGGCAGCCCGACGACCCCGGCCCGGAGGAACAGCGCCACGAACGACAGCGTCCCGGCGATCGCCCACACGTAGCTGTGCAGCCGACCGACGGGGATGCCGAGGAGCGCGGCCCGGTCGGCCCGGTCGGCGGCCGCCCGCACGGCGATGCCCACGTCGGTGAAGCGGAGGAACGCCGCCACCAGCAGCATGGCGATCGGGGCCAGCACCCAGGCGACGGGGTAGTCGCCGTCGAAGACGTACGGCTGGACCTCGGCCCGCCACGACAGCGGGGCGTCGATGGAGCTGGTGATCGCCTCCTCACCCCACAGCCGGGGCAGCATCACCGCTCCGAACGCGAGGAGCTGGGCGAGGCCGATGGTGGCGACGGTGAGGATCAGGCGGGGCGAACGGAAGAACCGGCGGATCACGGCCAGCTCGACGACGGCGCCGACCACTGCCGCGGCACCCAGCCCCAGCGTCAGCCCCAACCAGTAGTTGATCCCGGAGAAGACGATCAGGTCGATCGCCAGGGTCACCGGCACCAGGCCGAGGTCGCCGGCGGCGAAGTTGACGATGCGGTTGGCCCGGTACACGAGCGCCATCCCGACGGCGACGAGGGCGCTGAGCATCCCCAGCGTCAGTCCCTGGATGACCAGGCCCCACAGGTACTCGCCGTCGCTGTTGGTGCTGGGGAACAGCAGCTGCTGCACCACGATGATGACGACGGCGGGCGTGACGGCGGCGAATCGCCGCGTGGCCGCACGAGCCCGGCTCCTGTCGTACGACATGTGACCCCCCGTCGCAGCTGCTGGCAGCGCCCTCGGTGCTGTCCTCCCCCGCACACCCGCCTCCCCACGGGCGGGCGAACACTTTGCACACCGTTTGCAGGCTATTGATAACCCCGCGACCGACGGTCGTCAACGAGATCGGCCCTGGCCTGGGACGGGGCTCTCCGCCCGCCCGGTTTCAGCGGAAGACGTGGCCCCCGTCGACGAAGATCGTCTGACCCGTGATCGCGCGCGACATGTCGGACAGGAAGAACACGGCCGCGTTGGCGACGTCCCGGTCGGTGGCCATGCGCCGCAGGGACAGCTCCTCGGAGATGGCGTCCACCAGCACCTGCCGGTCGACGCCCCGGCGGGCCGCCTCACCGTCGAAGTACCCCTCCACCCGCGGGCCCCACTTCCACCCCGGCGCGACGGTGTTGGTGCGGATCCCCGACGGCCCCAGCTCGTCGGCCAGGAAGTAGGTGGCGGTCACCAGCGCGCCCTTGCTCATGCCGTAGGCGAGGTTCCAGCGGGTGCGGCGCGTGCGGGCGAACGAGGTCGACCCGATGATGACGATCGAGCCGCCGTCGGGCGGCATGAGCGGGACCATCGCCTTGGTGACCCGCAGCGTGCCCTTGACGTTGACCGCCGCGGCACGGTCCCAGTCGTCGAGCACGTCGTCGTCCATCAGGCCGCCCACGGGGTCGTCGAACGCGGCGACGTTGACGATGCCGTGGACGTGCGGGAACCGGGCGCGCACCCGTTCCGGCAGCGCCGCGCAGTGCGCCGCGGAGGTGATGTCGACCTCCACCGCCAGGCTGCGCTCGCCGCCGGGGTCGAGGTCGGCCCGGATCTTCTCGACCCGGTCGCCGAACATGTCGGTGAGCACCACACGACCGCCCTCGTCGAGCACGGCGGCGGCGGTCTCGTGCCCGAGCCCCGGGCCCACGCCCGATATCAGCACCACTCGATCGTCCAAGAGTCCCACGGTTCTCCTTCGGTGTCAGAGGGGGTTGGCTGCCTCAGAAGCAGGCGTCGGCGCAGGCCTCCATGGCCGCCCGCTTGCTGGCGAGCGACGCGAACGCCGGGTCGCCCGGAGGCCAGGCGACGACCACGGTGGATGTGACGCCCCACGCCTCCAGGTCCTCGTAGAGCGCTCGGCTGGGTGGCGCCTGCGGGATGACCAGGGTCTCGAACGACACGGGACCGGCGTCGCCTCCCCGCTCGTCGAGCACCTGCCGCCGCTGCTCCTGCAGCCGGGCCAGCAGTCCGGGGATCTCCTCGACCGCGTAGTTCATGCCCAGCCAGCCGTCGTGGCGGGCGGCCCGGCGCAGGGCGACGTCGCTGCGCCCGCCCACCCACACCGGGATGTGCGCCTCCGGCCGCGGGTACATGGACGTGGGGCCGAAGTCGAAGTGGCGCCCGTGCCACTCCACCACGCCGTCGTCCCAGAACGCCCGCATCACCGCGAGCATCTCGTCCAGGCGGCTGCCCCGGGTCCGGGGGTCGTGGCCCAACAGGGCGATCTCCTCCCGCAGCCAGCCGGCGCCGACGCCCAGGGCGAAGCGGTTGCCCGACAGGATCGACACGGTGGCCGCCTGCTTGGCCACCGTGAACGGGTCGCGCATCGGCAGCACCAGCACGTAGGGCAGGAACCGCAGGCGGCTGGTGGCCACGGCCATGGCCGCGATCGACGTGAACGGGTCAGGGAAGGGCGTGGTCGTCGTGAAGGTCGACTCGCCCCCGGGGTGGGCCGACGCGTGGTCGTGGGGCACGGCCACGTGGTCGGCCACGGCGATGCCGTGGTAGCCGACCTCCTCGGCCGCCCGCGCCACCTCCACCAGCTGGGAGGTGTCCTCGTGCATGACGCAGAGCCAGTGGCGCATCTGCTCGGCCTCAGGTGGGGATCTCGAGGTCGTCGGGCAGGCCGTCCCGCCAGACCTCCTCTTCGACCAGCTCGGCGCTGCGCCAGCCGTCCGGGGTGCGCACCAGCCGGTGGTGGTAGTAGCCGCCACCGGGCAGGAACCGGGAGGCGCCGTCGGGCCCGGTCATCATCAGCGGGTTGAAGAAGTAGGCCCGCACCGACGCGGTGTCGCCGTCGATCCGCACCTCCTTGTTGCCCAGCAGGTGCTGGCGCACCGGGAAGGGCTCGAGGGCGCGGATCAACCAGTCCCTGATGTCGTCGGGCCCGCCTCGGATGCCGCCGGCCGACGTGTAGTCGATGACCGCGTCGGGCAGGAACACCGTGTCGAACAGCTCCCAGCGTTCCAGGTCGACCGCGGTCGTGTACCGGGTGAGCAGGTCGTCTATGGCGATGCGGTCGGCCACGTAGCTGAGCGTCCCGGCATCGATGGGCGTGGGCATGGTCGGTCCTCCTGCGGTCACCGCAGCTCGGCGATGACGTCGTCGGCGAAGCGCTCGGCCGCGGCGACCTTGTCGGCGACCGTGGAGCTGAAGGCCCGCTCGCTGCTCTGCTCGGCCAGCATCCACGGTGCGCAGATCCAGTCGGTCACCCCGGCGTCCTCGAACCGGCGGATCAGGTCGGGCTCCGGCGGGGCCGCCACCGTCATGTAGATCGGGTAGCCCTCCTCCGACCGGCCGGCCCGGGCCAACTCGGCGGTGAAGGTCTGCAGCAGCTCCATGGCCTCGTCCGGCGGGCGCACGTCGGCGCACATCCAGCCGTCGCCGAGCTGCACGGCCCGGCGCATGGCCGGCCGGCTGTTGCCGCCGACGTAGACCGGGACCGGGCGACTCGGCGACGGGCGGAGCATCACCGGGGGCACGTCGTAGTGGGAGCCGTGGTACTCGACCCAGCCCCCGCCCCACAGCGCGCGCAGGGCGGGGATCATGTCGTCGAGCCGGGCGCCCCGGTTGCCGAACTCCTGGCCGGTGAGGTCGAACTCCTCCTTGCACCAGCCCGCCCCCACCCCGCAGCGCACCCGGTCGCCGGAGATGACCGCCGCGGTCCCCACCTGCTTGGCCACCGAGAGCAGGTCCCGGGCCGGGGCCACGTAGACCCCGGTGGTGAACGTGAGGCGCTCGGTCACCGCGGCCATGGCCGATATGAGGCACCAGCAGTCGGGCCAGGGCGACTCGGGCGCCCAGGCCGGCGAGCCGTCCTCGTACGGCGAGTAGGGGTAGGGCGACTGCAGGTCCTTCGGGTAGCAGATGTGGTCCGACACGAAGATGCCGTCGAAGCCGAGGTCGTCGGTCGCCCGGCACAGCTCGAGCAGGTGGTCGACCTCCAGGAAGGCCACGGCCTGGTGGAAGCGCATCAGCGGTGCCCCCTCACCGGTCGAGGACCTCGTAGCAGGAGAACTCCTGCGACGACTCGTACTGGCCCTCGCGGACCTGCACCAGGCCCGCGCACGGGGCGGGTCGGTTCAGGGCGTCGGGGAACTCGATGGGGCCGACGGCGCCCTCGAGCTCGGGCTCGTAGGTGAACCCGCCGTTGACGGTGTCGTGGAACGCCTGGGGCGTCAGGTCCTCGCCGGTGGCTTCGAGCATGGCGATGAACATGTCCGCCTGCCAGTAGCCCAGCGAGACCCCGAACGTCATGAACGGCTCCTCGCCGATGGCTTCCAGGTCGTCCTCGATCTGCTGGGTGGCCGGGCTGTCGTCCTCCTGGGGCGGCACCTGGACGTTGACGTAGGTGCCCTCGAGCGCGGCGGCCGCGTCGGCCTGCTCGTCCAGCACACCGGGGACGTAGGCGACGTAGCCCATGGTCGCCCCCTCGAACCCGGCGGCCCGCAGGGCGCCGTTGAGGCCCACGCTGCCCGGGAAGTCCAGGGACATGACCACGATGTCCGGGTCCTGGGCCAGCATCTCCTGGGCGTAGGGGGTCCAGTCGGTGGTCTGCCCCGCGGGCGGGGCGTTGGCCTCGGAGTACACGACCTCCGCTCCGCGGTCCTGCAGCACGCTCTCGTACAGGCCGAGGGCCCCGCGGCCGGAGTCGTCGTCGCCGGCCTGGATGGCCGCCCGCACCTCGTCGGCGGGCTTGTCCAGCTCCTCCAGCATCGGGTCGATGGTGGAGGTGTTGGCGATGTCCGGGTTGATGAGGCACCCGCTGAAGCCGTAGCCCCACTCGGAGCCGCAGAACCCGGGGACCATGCCCCACCCGATGTAGGGGACCTCCTCCTCCTGGAGGAAGTCCGACGACTGGGGCAGGAAGTTGACGCTGGTCACGGGGAGCACCGCGAACACCTCCTCGCTCTGCACGAGGTCGCGGACGATGCTCGCTCCCCGGCTGGCGTCGCTGGCGTCGTCCTGCACGCCGGTCAGCGTGATCTTCCGGCCGTGGACGCCACCGTCGCGGTTGGCCCGCTCGAACCGGGCCTTGGCGCCGACGTCGATGCCGGGGTAGTACTCGAGCTGGGCGACGCCGCCCACCCGGATCTCGTCGGCGGACACGCCCCGGGCCGTCTGGCTCTCCTGGGGTGCCGCCGGCTCGTCGTTGCCGTCGTTGCCGCCGTCGCTGCTGTCGCTGTCGTCGCCGCTGGTCCCGCAGGCGCTCACCACCAACAACACGAGAGCCAGCACTCCTACTGTTCGGCGCTTCATCTTCTCTTCCCCCTCGCTTGCACGATGGACAGGTCTTGCGATCTGGTCGGACTCGGTGTCTTCACGGCTCAGCCCAGGTAGGCGGCCCGCACTTCGGGATCGGCCCGGACCTCGGCGGGCGTTCCGGCGGCCAGCACCCGGCCGAGGTGGAGCACCAGGATCCGGGAGGCGTGCTCCATGACGAAGCCGACGTCGTGCTCCACCAGGAGCACCGAGAACCCCTGTTCGGCGTGGACCGTGTCGAGCGTCTCCCCGAACCGTCGGGTCTCGGCCTTCCCCAGGCCCGAGGTGGGCTCGTCGAGCAGCAGGAGGTCGGCCCCGTCGACGATGGCCCGGGCGAACTCGACCGTGCGGGCCTCGCCGATGGCCAGGGTGCCGGCCGACAGGGCCACGTCGCGGTCGAAGCCGCACAGCTCCAAGGTCCGGCGGGCCTGTTCGCGGCGGGTGCGCTCGGGCCGCCGGCGGGCGGGCCAGGCCACCACGTCGGCCAGCGGGCCACCCCCACCGCCCCGCCAGTCCTGCGCTGCCACCACGTTGTCCAGCACCGACAGGTCGTCGAACAGCTGCTGGCGCTGGAAGGTGCGGCGGATCCCGGCCCGGGCCCGCTGGGGCGCCGAGCGCCGGGTCACGTCGGCGCCCCGGAACCGGACCCGGCCGGCGGTGGGCTTCCGCAGCCCCGAGATCACGTCGAAGAGGGTGCTCTTGCCGGCCCCGTTGGGACCGATGATCCCCACGACCTCCCCGGGGGCCACCGAGAGGCTGACCTCGTCCAGGGCCCTGACCCCGCCGAACCGCACGCCCACGGCGTCCAGCTCCAGCAGGGGGACGGCGTCCGCGGTCATCGCCGTGCTCCCTGCGGCTCGTCGCCCGACAGCTCCAGGCCCATGTAGGCCGACGACAGCTCCTCCGCGGTCACCGACTCGGCCGGCCCCCGCCGGGCGATGCGGCCCAGGTCGAGCACGGCCACGTCGTCGGCGATGTCGAGCACGGCGTTGGCCTGCTCCTCGATCAGCAGCACCGCCACCCCCGCGTCCCGCAGGCCGGTCACCAGCTCCTTGATCTCGTCCACCACCAGCGGCGCCAGCCCCAGGGAGGGCTCGTCGGCCACGAACACCGCCGGCGGGCTCACCACCACCGAGGCCAGCGACAGGATCTGCTGCTCGCCGCCGGACAGGCGGCCGGCCGGGAGGTCGCGGCGGGCGGCCAGCTGCGGGAACCGGTCGTAGACCGCGGCGCGGTCCTTCCGGCCGGGCAGGCGGACCGCCAGGTTGTCGTCCACGGTCAGGTCCGGGAAGATCCCCCGCGACTCGGGCGACACGACGAGGCCCCGGGGTGCCCGCCGGTGGGCCGCCTCGCCGCTGACGTCCGTCCCCGCGAGGCGCACGGCGCCCGAGGTGACGGGCAGCGTGCCGGCCACCACGGCGCTCAGCGTCGACTTGCCCGCGCCGTTGGGGCCCACCAGAGCGGTGATGCGGCCCGGCCGCAGCTCCAGGTCCACACCGAAGAGGACCGCTGCCGCGCCGTAGCCGGCCGAGACGCCCTGTAGCTCCAGCACGGGCGCCTCCGACCCGGCGGGCTGCCAGGCGGCCGGTCCCGCAGCCGTCGTCACCACCGGCGGCGGCTGCCGATCCTCCGCCTCGGCTGCAGCCTGGGCGGCGGCGGCTCGGCGCCGGCGCGCCCCGAAGAGCGAGAGCATCCCGTTCGGGTCCTTGGCCAGCTGGATGGCGCCCATGCCGAACAGCGCGTCGGGCACCCACGCCACCTCGGTGCCGTCCCAGTTCAGCCAGCTCGGCACCGGCTCGGGCCAATGGACGCCCTTGCTGACGAGCGCGGGGAACAGCGAGGCCATCAGCCCGGCGATCACCGCGCCCTCGGGGCGTCGCACCCCGAACAGCACGACTACCGCCAGCCAGGTGAGGCCCAGCGTCGCCGGGTAGGCCTCGTTGACGGCGTGGCGGTCGAACGAGCTGAGGAGGACGCCGCCCAGCCCGGCCACCCCCGCGGCCAGGGCGAAGACGAGCAGCTTGGCCCGGGTCGCCGACAGCCCGCTGGCCTCGGCGGCCGCCTCCGACGAGCGGACGGCGAGCATGGCCCGGCCCGAGGCCGACGTGCTCACGTTGTGGATGGCCAGGATCACCGCGGCGGTCACGACCAGCAGCACCACGCCGAAGGTGCGCTCGTCGGCAAGGTCGAGGGGGCCGACGGTGAGTCGGGGGATCTCCCAGCCGGCCTGTCCGTTGCGGAACCAGTTCCAGGAGAACAGGACGTTGTCGCCCATGAAGGCCAGCGCCAGCGTCGCCAGGGCCAGCGGCAGCCCTCCCATTCGCAGCGACGGCAGGGCCACGAGGACCCCCAGGACCACGGCCACCGCGATGCCGCCCAGCGCCGCTCCCTGCACCGGCAGGCCGTAGTGCTGGTAGAGCAGGCCGGTGGTGAGCCCGGCCGCGGTCACGAACGCCGCGGGCGCCAGGTTCACCATCCCGCCGTGGCCGGTGACCAGCACGAAGGACAGGAACACCACGCCCAGGGCCAGGCCCCGGGTGGTCAGGCCGAGCCAGAAGGGGTCGGCCACGAACAGGTAGGCGACCAGCAGGGCGGCACCGGCGACCCAGCCGGCGAGGGCTCGGCGCCCGGCGCCCACCAGGGGCAGGTCGCCGACGATGCGCTCCCGGGCGACCGTCCCCGCCTGGCGGCCCTTCGACCGCGACATCACGAGCAGGCCGACGAACACCACCGCGAACGGCACCGAGGCGCTGAAGCCCCGGATGTCCGAGGCGAAGGTGGCGTACCCGGCCACGAGGTTCTGGATGACCCCCAGCGCCAGCCCGCCGACGAAGGCCCACGGCACCGACCGCAGCCCGCCGATCACCGCCGCGGCGACGGCGGCGAACATGGCCAGCGTGTAGGTGGACGCCTGCAGGCTGTTGAAGACCGGCGCGGCGATGACGCCGGCGAAGGCGGCGATGGTGGTGCCCAAGACCCACGAGGCGCCGGTGGCGCGGTCCGGGTCGATGCCGCGCATCCCGGCCAGCTCGGGGCCGTCGACCACCGCCCGGAACTGCAGGCCCAGGCGGGTGCGCCGCACGACGACCCACAGGACCAGCGCCACCACCGCGGCGCCGGCGAAGACGATCACCTGGTTGGAGTCGACGGTCACCCGGCCGAACGGGTTCCAGGTCTCCTTGGGCGTGGGGCCGATGCCGGGGGCCGCGTAGACGTTGGTGCCCAGCGGCAGGTCCCAGTGCACGACGTTCACCAGCACCTCGAAGACCCACCGCATCAGCGCCGGCACCGCCACCAGGATCCCGACCGTGGCCACGATCTTGGCCTCGTCCCGCGCCTGTCCGAGCCGGCGGAAGATGGTGGCGTGCAGCACCCAGCCCAGCGCGGGGGCGAACACGAGGACGGTGGCCAGCGCGGCGGGGACGATCGGCCACCCCCAGCCGACGTGCAGCTCGTAGTAGAGGAAGGCCGAGGCGAAGGCGACCGCCCCGTAGCCGAGGTTGAAGATGCCGCTGGCGGTGTAGGAGAGGACCAGGCCCGAGGCGATCAGCGAGTAGATGGCTCCGCTGACGGCGCCGCTGATGACCAGGCTGAGGAACTTGTCCATCAGCGGAAGAGCTCGCCGGCGTTGACGTCGAGGCACACGCCGGTGACGGAGCTCGCGAGCGGGGAGGCCAGGAAGACGACGGCGTTGGCGCAGTCGACCTCGGTGGGCCAGTCGGGCAGGGCGAACTGGGCGGCGATGGCGCCTTTCTGCTCGGCGACCGTTGTCCCGGTGTCGCGCTCGACGCCCTCCATGTACTGCTCGACCGAGTCGCCCCACATCCAGCCCGGAGCGACCGAGTTGACCCGCACCCCCTCGGCGCCGAGCTCCCGGGCCAGGGTGCGGGCGCCCACGCGCAGCGCGCCCTTGGTCATGGCGTAGGAGCCCATGGTGGGCAGCACCTTGTCGACGATCATCGAGTCGGTGAAGACGACGGACCCCCGGCCGGCCTTCAGGTCGCCGGCGAAGGCCTGCACGACGCGCATGCTGCCCATGACGTTCAGGTCCATCTGCCGGCGCCAGCGATCGATGTCGCCGCCCTCGAGGGGCCCCAGTACCTCGTCGTCGGCCGCGTTGAGGACCAGCGTGTCGACCCGTCCGAAGCGATCGAGCACCGCTCTGTGGAAGGCCGTCACCGCAGCGGGCTCGCCGATGTCGACGTGATGGCCGAAGGTGCCCCGGCCGGTCGCCTCGGCGAGCTCGTCGGCCAGGCCCTTCAGGTAGTCCTCGGAGCGGGCCCCGAGCGCCACGTCGGCGCCGTGCTGGCAGCACTGCTCGGCGATGGCCCGGCCGAGGCCCTCACCGACACCGACCACGACCACGACCTTGTCCTCGAGTAGATCGGTCATCTCTGCGTTCACCCCCTGCCTGTCCTGATCCGGCGATCGGACCACTGCACCAAATGCTTGCTTGAGCCCTCGACCTACGCGGGTACCGGGGCACGTCCACCAGCTCGATCCCCGGCTACTTCAGCGCGACCGGCGCCACCACCCCGCTGACCGACCGGGTCAGCGGGAGGGGGTTGGCCACCAGGAGGACCTCGTAGCGACCGTCTCCGGCGCAGTCCTCCGCCAGCTCGTCGAGGTACCAGTTCTGGCCCTGCAGCAGGCCCATGTCCCGCAGGTGGATCATGTGCACGGGCAGGGTCACCGCCGGGTCCTCGCCCGGCCACACCTCGAACACCAGGGTGTCGGTGGCCACCGCGGCCACGTCGTGGTCCCGCAGCCACTCGATCGAGCGGGTCGACAACCCGGGCGACGGGTTGACGTAGCGCTCACGTCCGTCGGGGAGGTGGTGCATCTGCCCGGTGCGCACCAGGAGCGCGTCCCCCGGCTCCACCGCGACCCCGGCCTGCACCGCCGCCTTCTCGAGGTCGTCCCCCGTGATGGCGTAGCCCTCGTCGAAGTGCTCGACGCCCTTCAGGCGGGCGATGTCGAGCAGGACACCCCGGGTGGTCACCGGCCCGACGTGCTCGATGCCGAGCCGGCCGGCGCCGGACCCGTCGATCACGCTCGCGTCGACGTCGTTGTAGAGCCTGCCCTCGTAGCTCACGTGGGACAGGGCGTCCCAGTGGGTCGCGGCCTGCACCCCCATGCCGAAGGCGTCGTCGGAGGCGCAGAAGTCCGCCGGGTCGCCCGTCATGGGCTCGTTGACGGTCAGCATCCGCAGCGACGGGTTGTCGCGCCCGGGCATCAGCCCCGTCTGCGGGCCGTCCCGGTCGAACGGGATGGCCAGGGAGAACGCCTTGCCGGTCCGGACGGCGGCCACCCCCCGCCGCCGGGCGGCCTCGTCGACCAGGTTCAGGGTCCCGCGCTGGTCGTCGGGGCCCCAACGACCCCAGTTCGACACCCGGGCCGCGAGCTCCTTCAGGTGGTCGGGCAGGGCCATGGCGTCAGCTCGCTCCCGCGATCCTCGCGGCCGCGGCCTCCCGCTGGCGGGTGGTGCGGTGCGTCGGCTCGGTGTCGAACTTGGGGATGACCTCGTCGCCGAACAGGCGGAGCGACTCGGCGGCGACGTCCCACGGCAGGTCGCACGGCACGCCGAAGACGAGCT
Organism: Acidimicrobiales bacterium; assembly: GCA_035316325.1. NCBI lineage: Bacteria > Bacillati > Actinomycetota > Acidimicrobiia > Acidimicrobiales > Acidimicrobiales bacterium. The sequence continues at coordinate 24,800 of DATHJB010000239.1, read as the reverse complement.
GGTCGATGCCGACGTTCTCCATCCGGCGGAGCTGCTCGGTGATCTCGTCGGGATCGCCGCACAGGATGTACCCCTGGTCGATGCGGAACTCCACCTCTTCCCGGGTGGGCTCGCTGACCGGCTCCGGCCAGACCGGCGCACCCTCGGGGACCGGGATCGTGTCGTGGTAGTGGTACACGAGGCTCTGGAGGTAGTTGATGCCCATGTTGGCGGCCATCTTCCGGGCCGCCTCGCCGTCCTCCATGCAGACCAGGCCGATGGTCACCATCACGTTGTCGTTGGCGAACGCGCCCACCGGCTCGGCCTTGCCGACGTTGTCCTTGTAGGTGGCGATCAGCGGCGCCATGTCGGGCACGGCCCGGGTGGTGAAGGCCAGCACCCCGAGGCCCATCCGGGCGGCCTTCTCGAAGGTCGGAGGGTTCCCCGCCGCCACCCACATGGGCGGGTGGGGCTTCGAGTAGGGCTTGGGCAGGATGTTCCGGGTGGGGATCTTGTCGCCGGGGAACGGGAGGTTGAAGTACTCGCCCTGGTAGGCGTACTCCTCGTCGCGCCACATCTTGGGGATCTCGCGGATGACCTCGTCCCAGATGGCCCGGGTGTCGTCGGTGGAGGCGATGTCCCAGCCGGTGACCTCCCGGCTGCCGGCGCCCCGGCCCGTCCCGAACTCGAAGCGGCCCTCGGTGAGGTGGTCCAGCATGGCCACCCGCTCGGCGATCCGCCCGGGGTGGTCCTTGTGGGGGTTGAAGCTGAAGATGCCCGAGCCGAGGTGGATGCGCTCGGTCTGCGCCGCGCAGTAGCCGAGGTACGCGTCGCTGGCGGACAGGTGGGAGTACTCGGTCAGGAAGTGGTGCTCGGTGATCCAGGCGTACTTGAAGTTGTTCTGGTCGGCCACCCGGATCAGCTCGGCCTCCTTCATCAGGGCGTTGTGCTCGGCCTGATCGCCTTCCCGCTCGACGCGGGTGTTGGGCACGTGACCCTGGACGAAGATCCCGAATTCCATGGCGTTGCCTTCCCTCGATGGATGGTTGGTGAGTTACGAAGTGCTTGCCGGGTCACGCCACCGGCCGGGTGGCGTGACGGTGGCGCCCGCGTCGACCTTGAGCGACGTGCCGGTGACCCACCGGCCCCCGTCGCCGACCAGGTAGAGGACGGCCCGGGTGATGTCCTCCGGTGCGAGGAACCCGATGGGCAGGAGGTTCTGCTCCCGGCCCAGGGGGTCGAGGTCGGCGGGCGTGCCGTCCGGGCTGCCGGTCATCAGCTCGTACGTGGCCGGGTTCATGACCATGGGCGTGTCCACCCCGCCGGGGTGGACCGCGTTCACGCGGATGTCGTGGGCGCCGAGGTCGACGGCCAGCGCCTTCATCAGCCCGACCACGCCGTGCTTGGCGGCGATGTACGACGCCGCTCCGGGTATCGCCACGAGCCCCGCGGCCGACGAGATCAGCACCACGGAACCGCCCCGGCCCCGCTCGACCATCCCGGGCAGGCAGGCCCGGACGGTGTTCCACACGCCGGTGAGGTTGACGTCGATGACGTCGTCCCACTGGTCGTCGGTCAGCTCCCACGGCAGGTTGAAGGCGAGCACGCCGGCGTTGGCGATCACGATGTCGACCCCGCCCAGCTCGGCCTCGGCCGCGCCGACGAAGGCCCGCAGGCCGGCCCGGTCGCGCACGTCCACCTGACCGGTCACGCAGCGGCGGCCCTCCGCCCGGACGGCCGCCGCGGTCTCGGCGAGCTCGTCGGTGGTGGCGGTGGCGTAGGCGGTGCTGCGGGAGGGGCCGCCGACGTCGCAGGCGGCGATGTCGGCGCCGGCTCGGGCCAGCCCGACGGCGTGGCTCCGACCCTGGCCGCGGGCCGCACCCGTGACCAGCGCGACCTTGCCGTTCAGTTCTGTCACCTCGACGTCACCCCCCTTCCGACGCCTCTCCATTCCACAACCAAGCGATTGGTAGGTCAACCTAGGGTGCCCGTCCGCCACCGTCAAGGGAGGGGTCGTTCGGGCGCCGCTTGACAGGCCCGGAGCCTCAACCCATCATCAACCAAGCGATTGGTCAACGAGAGGAACGACGATGAAGGGTGCTGTCTACGACGGTTCGGAACTGCTGGTCGTCGACGACCTGGAGGTGGGCCTGCCCGGCCCGGGCCAGGTACGGGTCCGCATGCACGCCGCCGGGCTGTGCCACAGCGACGTGAGCGTGGTCGACGGCACCATCCCGTACCCGGTGCCGGTGGTGCTGGGCCACGAAGGGGCCGGCGTGGTCGAGCTCGTGGGCGAGGGCGTCGACCGTGTCGCTCCGGGCGACCACGTGGTGCTGTCGACGCTGACCAACTGCGGCGCCTGCCCGGAGTGCGCCCGGGGCCGCCCCACTATGTGCCGCCAGAGCTTCGGCACGCGGCCCCAGCCCTTCAGCTGGGGCGGCCGCCCCACACACAACTTCGCCAACGCGTCGACCTTCGTCGAGCTGACCGTCGTCGAGGCCCACCAGGTCGTGCGCATCCCCTCCGAGGTACCGCTCGCGGCGGCCTCCCTGATCGGCTGCGCGGTCATGACCGGTGTCGGGGCGGTGCTCAACCGGGCCCGCGTGGGGTTCAACGACACCGCGGTGGTCATCGGCATCGGCGGCATCGGGCTCAACGTCCTCCAGGGCTGCCGCCTGGCCCGCGCCTCGCGCATCGTGGCCGTCGACACCAACCCCGCCAAGGAGGACCTGGCCCGGCAGTTCGGGGCGACCGACTTCATCGGACCGACGCCGGCGGGCGACCTCGTGGACGCGGTCAGGACGATCCTCCCCGACGGGGCCGACCACGTCTTCGAGTGCGTGGGGTCACCCGGCCTGATCGAGGCGGCCACGAACATGCTCGACTGGCACGGGCAGTGCGTGCTGGTGGGCGTCCCGCCCTCCGGCACCAAGGCCTCGTTCCTGGTGGAGGGGATGTTCCTCGACAAGTCCATCCTGGGCCTGCGCTACGGCTCGGCACGGCCCCACCAGGACATCCCCCGCTACGTCGAGCTCTACCAGCGGGGCGATCTGCTCCTCGACGAGCTGGTGAGCAAGACCTCCCCCGTCGACGACATCGCCACCCTGATCGAGGAGCTCGAGCACGGCACCGTGGCCCGCAACGTGCTTACGCTCTGAACGGCCAGTACCGGTCGACGACCTCGGCCACCCGGTCGTCGACCGGGGTGCCGGTGCTGTTCACCACCCGCACCAGCAGCCCGTAGAACGACAGGATCATCACCAGGTCGAGCACCTGCCGCTCGGTGAGCCGCTCGGACAGGGCGGCGAACGTCGCGTCGGAGAGGCCGGCATCACGCTCGACGTCGTCGGTGGCTTTCAGGACCAGCCGCTCGTCGGCGTCGAAGCAGGTGGCGTCGGCCCAGTCGACCAGCCGGGCGATCTGCTCCTCGCTGAACCCGAGGTCGAGCGCCATGGGCACGTGGTGGCTGAAGGGATAGGGGCACCGCGCGACGATCGCCAGCCGCAGGATCGCCAGCTCCACCCAACGCTCGGGCAGCGTGTGGGAGAACCGCACCGCCTCCCCCAGACCGGCCATCCCCCGCACCAGCGAGGGGTTGTGGCCCATCACCCGCTGGACGTTGGCCACCGTCCGCCCGTCTGCCTCGATCTCTGCGAACAGCGCGTCCAGCTCCGCGTCCTCGCCATTCCCGATCGGCCGCAGGCGAGGCCCCGCGCCCCGGTCAGGACCAGACAACGCTCTGCGGCTCGCTGTAGGCGTCGAGTCCGAACGACCCGCCGTCGCGTCCCAGGCCGCTGTGCTTGAAACCGCCGAACGGCGCCTCCGGGTGGCTCTGGAAGCCGTTGATGCACACCGTGCCGGACCGGAGCCGGGCCGCGATCCGGTAGGCGCGGCCGGCGTCCCGGCTGAACAGGTAGCTGTTCAGGCCGTACTGGGACGAGTTGGCGATGGCGATCCCCTCGTCCTCGGTGTCGAAGGGGATCACGCACACCACCGGGCCGAACGCCTCCTGCCGGGCGAGGGTCATGCCCGGGTCGACGCCGCTCACCAGCGTGGGCGCTACGTAGAAGCCGCGCCCGAGGTCGGGCCGGGAGCCGCCCTCGACCACCGTGGCGCCCTCGTCCCGGGCGCCCTGCACCAGACCTTCGATCCGCTCGCGCTGGGCCGCGCTGATCACCGGGCCCAGCACCGTGTCGGCGTCGAGCGGGTCGCCGACCTTGAAGGTCCGGGCCTTGGCGGCCAGCGCGGCCACGAACTCGTCGTGGAGGGACCGGTGCACGATCGCCCGGGTGGGCAGGACGCAGCCCTGCCCGGACAGGAAGCTGTAGGTGACCGAGACCACGTCGACGGCCTGTTCGACCGAGGCGTCGTCCAGCACCAAGGCCGCCCCCTTGCCGCCCAGCTCCAGCAGGAGCCGCTTCATGGTGCGGCCGCCGGCCTCGGCGATCTTCGCCCCCACCGCGGAGCTGCCGGTGAAGCTGACCATGTCGACGTCGGGCGAGTCGACCAGCGCCGCCCCCACCTCGGGGCCGGAACCGGTCACGACGTTCACGACCCCCGGCGGGAAGCCGGCCTCGGCCAGCACCTCGGCGAGCAGCAGGCAGGCCAGCGGGTCCTGGGGCGGGGGCTTCACCACCGTGGTGTTGCCCATGGCCAGGGCCGGGCCGATCTTGCCCGCCATGCCCCCGACCGGGAAGTTGTAGGGGGTGATGCAGGCGACCACGCCGACGGGGCGGCGGGCGGCCACCGCGCCGAGCAGCCTCCCGGGCACTCCGGGGGCGCCGTCGAGCGCCTGGGGCAGCAGCGCCTGGTCCCTGGTCTCCAGCGCCCCGCGGGCGTAGCGGCGCAACCGCCACACCAGCACGCCGAAGTGGAGCTGGGCCGAGGCGGTCAGGGTGGAGCCGGTCTCGGCCTGGGCCAGGGGAACGAACTCGTCCCGGCGCGCCTCGACGAGGTCGGCAGCCCGGTCCAACAGGCGGGAGCGCTCCTCCGGCGAGGTGCGGGACCAGCCGTCGAAGGCGTCCCGGGCGGCGCCGACCGCGCGGGCGATGTCGTCGGCCCCGGCTTCGGGGGCGTCGCCGACCAGTTCCTCAGTGGCCGGGTTGACGATCGGGTACGACCCGCCCGAACCCTCCGACCAGTCGTTGCCGATGAACAAGCCGCGTTGCTTCACCTGCAGGTCGCCCATGTACCTCACCGTCCCCGTGCTCGTCGACGTACACAACCAAGCGATTGCTCCGGAGCGTAGGCGGCCTTGCCGGGAGCTGTCCAGGCTCTCGCCCAGCAGGATCCGCCGGGTGAAGGCCCCTCAGCGGGCGTCGTGGAAGACCAGCCCGAGGGTGTGGCGATGGCCGGAGCGGACGACGCTGGCGCCGTGGCGCAACGGGGCCTTGGCCCATCCCCGGGCCGACCGGACGGGGCGGTCACGGGTGGTGAACACGATCCCGTGGCCCCGCTCGATGGTGCTGGCCGTGGCCCGCGACTGGGCACGGGGCCGCTGCTCGACCACCACGAACTCGCCGCCGGTGTAGTCCTGTCCGGGGCGGTTCAGACCGATCACGACCTGGAGCGGGAACACGAGGTCGCCGTAGAGGTCCTGGTGGAGGGCGTTCCAGTCGCCGGGGCCGTAGCGCAGGATGAGCGGCGTGGGCCGACGCTGGCCGGCGGCGTGGCACCGGTCGAGCCACTCGTCGAACTCGTCGGGCCAGGGCGCCTCCTGGCCGCGACGCTCGGCCCAGGTGCGGGCGATGTCGAGGAGGTGGGGCCAGAACGCCGCCCGCAGGTCCCGCACGACGTCGGGCAGCGGGTGGTCGAAGTACCGGTACTGACCCTCCCCGTACCGGTACCGCGCCATGTCGATCGTCGACCGGAACCGCTCGTCCTGGCCGTACAGCCCCACGAGGTCCCGACACCCGTCGCTCCCGAGGACCTCCCCCACCGGAGCGAGGCCCAGCTCGTCGAGCCCGGCGCCCACCCCCGCCCAGTCGATCCCCTTCACCCTCGCACCGACGTCGACGTCCATACCTCTACAACGCTCCACGCACCCCGTCCGTGAGCCGCCCTCGAGGCCGACGCCTCGATGACTAGGCCGCGAAGGGGCGCTTCTCGCGGGCCTCGGCGAGCGCCGTGGCCCACCACTCGAGTTGGGTCAGGAGGGTCTTGGCGGCGGCGTTGAGCTCGGTCGGGTCGATCAGCTTCCCGTCCTGGTCGAACTGCTCGAAGTACCTGGTGACGCTGATGGTGTCGCGCAGCGTCATCGCGTGCAGCTCGGCGAACACGTGGCGCAGGTGCTCGATGGCGTGCCGGCCGCCCGACAGCCCGCCGTAGGAGACCAGGCCCACCGGCTTGGCCTGCCACTGGGTGAAGTGCCAGTCGATCAGGTTCTTCAGCGACGCCGGGAAGCTGTGGTTGTACTCGGGTGTGATGACCACGAAGGCGTCGGCGTTCTCCAGGCGGGGCGTGAGCTCGGTCAGCACCTCCGCCACCTCGGCGGACGGCTGCCCGCCGTAGGACGGCATGTTCAACGGGAGCTTCACGTCCGCCAGGTCGATGACGTCGACCTCGAAGGGGCCCTCGATCCGCGAGAGGAGCCACTCGGCGACGGTCGGCCCGAACCGCCCGTCGCGCACGCTCCCGATGATCACTGCGATGTTCAGTGAGGTCGTCATGCCGCCAGGATCCCGACTTCCGGCCGACGGAGGGAGACCGGGCTGAGACGCGCCCTGACAGGGCCACGATCAGCTCTCGAGCAGCCGGTAGCGTCACGAAGGTGGGTCAGAACGGACTCAGCACTTCATCAGGGACAAGCGTGAGGCGATCACGCCGGCGGATGTCGGGCTGCCCGCCGGCCCACGCCGCCGGACCCCGGGGCTGCGCCGCGCCGAGCTGGCGATGCTCGCCGGGATCAGCGTCGAGTACCTCACCCGGATCGAGCAGGGCCGCGACCACAACCCGTCGGCGCAGATCCTGGGCGCGCTGGCCGACGCCCTGATGCTCACGCCGGAAGAGCGCACCCACCTCCTCTTCGCCGCCAAGGCCGCCGCGGGTGAGAGCTTCGCCCCCTGCCCGAGCAACCAGCCCCCGTCCCGCGAGGTCCGCCCGACGGTCCAGGCCATCCTGGACCAGCTGGAGCCGGCCCCGGCCCTGCTCTGCAACCGCGCGACCGACGTCCTCGCCTACACCGCCGCCTACGAGGTGCTGGCCCGTCCCCTGGGCATCCTCGACGGCGAGAACCCGAACCTGGTCCACTACCTGTTCGCCGACCCCCGGGCCAAGCAGGCGTTCCCCGACTGGGCCAGGGTCGCCGACGAGCAGCTGACGGTGCTCAGGTCCGCCTTCCCCCCGACCAACGAGCACATGCAGGCCATCACCGACGAGCTGACCGTCCTCGCGGGCGCGGAGTTCACCGATCGGATGACGGCCGCTGCCGGCCCGGAGCGCCGCACCGGAACCGAGCGCTTCGCCCATCCCGAGGTGGGTGAGCTGCGGCTGCTCTACGAGACGCTGCACCTCGACAGCCAACGGATCATCGTCTACGTCCCCGCGGACGACACGGCCCGGGCCGCCCTCGACCTGCTCATCGGCCTCCGGCCCGGCGCCCTGCGCTCCATCACCGCCTGAAACCGCAAGCCGACGCTGGCCGTCGACGCTGGTGGCGCGGTCAGTCGGCGCGGGCCGGGATGACGGTGCGGAGGGAGATGCGCCAGCCGGCGGGGGTGCGGACGACCTCGTCGGCGTAGGTGACGGTGCCGGTGGTGCCGTCGGGCATGACGGCGAGGCCCTTCGAGCGGACGGTGGCGCTGCCGTCGTCGTCGGCCCCCGCGGTGACGATCACGTTGGTCACGTGGTGGCCCGCGGGCTGCTGGCCGGGACGCTCGGCGAACAGCTTCACCAGAGCGTCGAGGCCCCGGACCACACCCATCCCGTAGGCCGAGATGTCGTAGGTGGCGTCCTCGGTGAGGAGCAGGTGCAGCTCGTCCTCCCGGCGCTCGTCGGCCAGGTGGCCGTGCAGCGCGACCAGCTCGTGGATGGACAGGCGGTCGTCGACCGTCAGCGGCATGGCTCCTCCTAGGCTCCGCTCCGATGGCGAGGGCTAAACGGGGCACGCGCCCCGCTTCCGAGATCAACGTAGCACCGGAGCGACCAGCCCGCGCCGACGCCGTCGCCAACCGTGCCCGCATCCTCGCCGTCGCCGCCGAGACCTTCGACCGGGACGGCCTCGCCGTGTCGCTCGACGAGATCGCCCGCCGCGCCGGCCTCGGCCCCGGCACCCTGCACCGGCACTTCCCCACCAAGGCGGCGTTGATCGACGCGACGGTGGCCGAGCGGGTGCAGCAGCTCGCGGCCACCGTGCAGGCCCACGCCCGGGCCGGTGACGACGACCCGGCGGCAGCCCTCGTCGCCGCGCTCACCGTCGTCGTCGAGCAGGGCGCCGCCAGCCACGCTCTCGCCGACCGCCTCCGCCGCGAGAGTGGCGACATCGACGCCGCTGTCGCCGAGCCCGCCGCCGAACTGCGCAGGACGCTCGCCACGCTGCTCCGCCGCGCCCAGCGGGCCGGCGCGGTGCGTCCGGACCTCGACACCGGCAGCCTCGACGCCCTCCTGGCCGCCGCCCACACCCTCCGGACGCACCCCTCCGGCAGCGACCACCTCGTCCAGCTGCTGTGGTCCACCCTGACGACGAGCGACTGAGCATGGGCCCGTCGGCATCACCGGTAGCCGGTGACGTCGGCGGGCTTGCCCGCGTCCTGGACCTCCACGATGTAGCGCCAGGCGTCGGGCCGGCTGCCGTCGAGGTCGGTGAAGCCGTAGACCTGGGCCAGCTGCCCGCTCGACAGCGACTCCCCGTTCCAGCGGGCCCGGTCGGAGTCGCCCGCCAGCGCTGCCACGGCCCGGCCGACGTAGTGGGGCGTCTCCGAGATCGCGAAGTGGGGCTGGGCCTTCGTGGCGTCCTGCCAGGTCGACTCGGTCACCCCGTAGACGTCGAGCATCGCCTCCGACCGCAGCCACCCCGGCGTGAGCGACACCGCCGTCGCCCCGTGGGGCTCCAGCTCGTGGGCCAGGGCGAACGCCATCCGCCCGACCGCCGCCTTGGCGAGGTCGTAGAAGAACGAGACCCGGTAGTTGTCGGCGTTGTACTCGTCGGTGCCGTCGTTGACCTCCACCACGAGGCCACCCGGCTGCCGGATCAGCAGCGGCAGGGCGAAGTGGCTGGTGATGGCGTGGCTGTCGACGGCGAGGTGGAACGTCCGCAGCCCGACGTCCAGCGACGACTCCCACACCGTCTTGTCCCACTCCATCACGGTGAGGCCGAAGATGTCGTTCACGAGCTCGTGGAGGGCGCCGTGGGTGGCGTCGATGCGGGCCACCAGCGCCTCCACCTCGGCGGGCACCAGGTGGTCGACCCGCACGGCGATGCCGTGACCGCCAGCCGCGTCGACCAGTTCGGCGGTCTCCTCGATCGTCTCCGGCCGATCCATCTCCGAGCGCTCCGCCCGGGTGGTCCGCCCGGTGCAGTACACGGTGGCTCCGGCGGCGCCGAGCTGCACGGCGATGCCGCGTCCGGCGCCTCGGGTGGCCCCGGCGACCAGGGCGACCTTGCCTTCCAGGGGTGCGTTCATGGCTTGTCCTCTCCTACATTCACACGGTTTCGGGGACCTGGCAGACCGGCACCGCCAGCAGGACCAACGCCCCACCCGCGAGCTGCATCGGCCCGAACGACTCGCTGAACACGACGAAAGCAAGCACGACGGTGACCACCGGCTCGACGGTCGACAGGATCGATGCAGCAGTCGGTCCTACCCGCTCGAGCCCGGCGAAGAACAGGACCACCGCCCCGACCGTCGACACGAGGGCGATGCCACCCAGCCAGCCGAGGCCGGCGGCGCTCACGCGGTCGGGCCGCAACGAACCGAGGGCCAGGCTGCCGACGGTCAGCGACCCCGCCGCCCCGGTGCAGACCAGCGTGCTGAGGGCGAGCGGCGTGAGACGGCTCACGAGTCGCTCCGACACGAGGACGTAGACGCTGTAGACGACCGCCGTGCCGAGGCCCAGGGCCGTGCCGACGGGGTCGAGCGCCCCGGACGCGGCGCCGGCCAGGACGAGCACCAGCCCGGCGGAGGCGAGCACCAGCGCCGTGGTCGTACGGCGGCTGGCCCGGTCCCGCCCGAGGACGATCGCGGCGACGGCGACCATGACCGGGAACGTGTAGACGAGCAGCGACAGCAGCGAGGCGTCGAGCCGGCCGAGCGCCGTGAAGTAGCCGGCGGCCTGGGCGCCGTAGCCGACCGCGCCGAGGGCCAGGGCGACGACGACGTCACGGCGGGGCAGGTCCCGCAGGTCGCCCATGCGGCCGGAGCCGGCGACGAGGAGCCAGAACAGGAGGGCGGCGACCAGGAACCGGACGGCCAGCAGGGTGCCGACCGTGGCGCCCTCGTCGTAGGCGAGCTTGCCGAAGATGCCCATCGCGCCGAAGGCGGCGGCGGATGCGAGGCAGAGGAGAGCACCGGGTCGGGACATGCCTTCGATCCTGACGGCGGCCTCCCATTAGGACCAGCTCTTATTCGTGATGCCTATTGAGTAGCGTTGCTTGTCAATGCTCCACCTCGGTCGCCTCCGGCTGCTGTACGAGCTGCAGGAGCGCGGCACGATCGCGGCCGTGGCCGAGGCGCTGCACTTCACGCCGTCGGCCGTGTCGCAGCAGCTCGCGGTGCTCGAACGGGAGGCCGGGGTGCCGCTGCTGGAGGCGTCGGGCCGGGGCGTCCGGCTCACCGACCCCGCCCTCGTCCTTGCGGGCCACGCCGGCGAGCTGCTGGCGCGGGCCGAGCGGGCGGAGGCCGAGCTGGCGGCCGCCACCGGACGGGTGGCCGGCCGGGGGCGCATCGCCTCGTTCCAGTCGATGGCGCTCCAGGTCGCCGTCCCGGCGATGCGGGCGCTGGCCCGGGAGGCGCCCGAGCTGCAGTGCCAGCTGGTCGAGGCCGAGCCCGAGACGTCGCTCCCGGCGCTCGCCCTGGGCGACGTCGACGTGGTGCTGGGCGACGAGTGGCAGCACCAACCCCACGCCCGGCCGCCCGGCATCGACCGCGTCGACCAGTGGGACGACCCCGTCCGCCTCGTGCTGCCGGCGGACCACCCGGCGGCGCGGCGTCACCGGCGGGCCGTGCCGCTGGCGGCGCTGGCCGGCGCGGTGTGGACCACCGGCCACCCCGGCGAGGGCTGGGAGGAGATGACCCGGCGGACGTGCCGGGAGCTGGGAGGCTTCGACCCGGACATCCGGCACCGCACCAACGACAGCGTCGTCAGCCTGGGTCTCGTCGCCGGCGGCCTGGCGGTCACGCTGCTCCCCGAGCTCAACCACCCCGAGTCCCACCCGGGCGTCGTCGTCCGCGCCATCGCCGACACGACCGTCCACCGCACGATCTTCACCGCCACCCGCACCGCCGACGCCCACCGCCCCTCGGTCCAGGCCCTCCTCGCCGCCCTCCACACCGCCATCGAGGCCCGATAGCCCGAGTCATCCGTGGTCGATCCAACGGACTTGAGTCAGTTGTGGTCGGTCTCCGACGTGTCTCCGACGACAGGCGACTCGACTCCGCCGCGGCGACCAGAGATGACTCAGGTCTCGTCCGGGGGAGGGGGATCCTCGGCGCCGGACTGCTCGTCGCGGGTGGCCCAGTCGAGGAGCTCGTCAATCCCGAACACCTCCTCGTCGATCTTGGCGTGGAGGTCGCCGAGCTCGGCGAAGCGGGCCGGGACGGTCGCCATCGTGCAGTCGCCGGGCTCGACGGTGTCGATCTCGGCCCAGGTAATCGGCGTCGACACCGTGGCGTCGGGCCGGCCCCGCACCGAGTAGGCCGCCGCCATCGTGTGGTCCCGGGCGTTCTGGTTGTAGTCCACGAACAGCGCCGTCGGGTCGCGGTCCTTGCGCCACCACGTGGTCGTCACGTCCTTCGGCGCCCGGCGCTCCACCTCACGGGCGAACGCCAGCGCCGCCCGCCGCACGTCGGTGAACTCGTGCGTCGGCTCGATGCGGACGTACACGTGCAGCCCCCGCCCGCCCGAGGTCTTGGGCCAGCCGACGGCGCCCAGATCGTCGAGCACCTCGTGGGCGACGTGGGCCACCTGCCGCACCCGGGAGGGCGGGCACTCCGGCATGGGGTCGAGGTCGATGCGCCACTCGTCCGGCTTCTCGACGTCGGCCCGCCGGGAGTTCCAGGGGTGGAACTCGACGGTCGACATCTGCACCGCCCAGATCACCTGCGCCAGCTCGGTCACGCACAGCTCGTCGGCGGTCCGCCCGTAGCGGGGGAAGTAGACGTTGACGGTCTCCAGCCACGGCGGCGCCCCGCCCGGCACCCGCTTCTGGTGCACCTTCTCGCCGCTCACCCCGGTCGGGAAGCGGTGCATCATGCAGGGCCGCTCCCGCAGGGCGTTGACGATGCCCGGCCCGACCGCCAGGTAGTACTCGACGAGGTCGAGCTTCGTCGCTCCCGTCGCCGGGAAGTACACGCGATCCGGGTTGGAGACCCGCACCGTCCGCTCCCCCACCTGGACCTCGATCGCCGGAGCCTTGGCCACGGGCGAGACGGTACCGGCACCCGCCGCGCACCGAACCCACACAGACGCGCACTAGTCCCGAGGGAGCGCCGCGAGCGGCGGTAGGTTGCGTTCATGGAGCGGCGGATCTTCGGGCTCGAGAACGAGTACGGGATCACCTTCACGTTGCGCGGGCAGCGGCGCCTGAGCCCCGACGAGGTGGCGCGCTACCTGTTCCGGCGGGTGGTGTCGTGGGGCCGCAGCTCCAACGTGTTCCTCGCCAACGGCGCGCGGCTGTACCTCGACGTCGGCAGTCACCCGGAGTACGCCACGCCGGAGTGCGATTCGATCCTCGACCTCGTCACCCACGACAAGGCGGGCGAGCGCATCCTCGAGCAGCTCCTCGTGGCGGCGTCGCAGCAGCTGCGCGACGAGGGCATCCGGGGCGTCGTCTACCTGTTCAAGAACAACACCGACTCCGCCGGGAACTCCTACGGCTGCCACGAGAACTACCTCACCTCCCGCCAGGACGACCTGGGCCACTACGCCGAGGTCCTCATCCCGTTCTTCGTCTCCCGGCAGATCTACGCCGGCGCCGGGAAGGTGCTGCAGACCGCGAGGGGCGCGATGTACTGCATCGCCCAGCGCGCCGAGCACATCTGGGAAGGCGTCTCGTCGGCCACCACCCGCAGCCGCCCGATCATCAACACCCGCGACGAACCCCACGCCGACGCCGAGCGCTACCGGCGCCTCCACGTGATCGTCGGCGACTCGAACATGAGCGAGTACACGACGTTCCTCAAGGTCGGCGCCACGTCGATCCTGCTGCGGATGCTCGAAGACCCCACGTTCGTGGTGCGCGACATGACGCTCGAGAACCCCATCCGGGCCATCCGCGAGATCAGCCACGATCCGACGATGAAGCGCCTGGTCCGGCTGGCCAACGGCCGCGAGGTGTCGGCGCTCGACATCCAGAGCGAGTACCTGGAGCGGGCCCAGCGCTACGCCGAGACCCGCGACCTCTCACCGCTGGAGTCCCAGGCCCTGCTGATGTGGGAGCACTGCCTCACCCGCCTCGCGGATGACCCCCTGACGCTCGACCGCGAGGTCGACTGGGTGATCAAGCACAAGCTGATCGAGTCGTACTGCGCCAAGCACGAGCTGCCGCTGTCCGACCCGCGGGTGGCCCTGATCGACCTGCAGTACCACGACATCGACCGGCGGCGCGGCCTCTTCTACAAGATGCAGGAGCGGGGCCTGGTCGAGCGGGTGACCGACGACGAAGCGATCGACGAAGCCGTCGAGGTGCCGCCCCAGACCACTCGGGCCCGCCTGCGGGGCGAGTTCATCCGCCGCGCCAAGGAGCGCAAGCGCGACTACACGGTCGACTGGGTCCACCTGAAGCTCAACGACCAGGCCCAACGCACCGTGTTGTGCAAGGACCCCTTCCGCTCCCAGGACGACCGGGTCGACCGCCTCATCGCCAGTCTCTAGCCAGCGATTCCAAGGTCGGTTGGCGAGTCGTTTGTGGTCGTTTGGTTGTTCTTGAGTTGTTCGTGGTCGGTCTCCGACTTCGAATGACTCGACTGTGGGTTGGTGGCTACAGATGACTCGGGGCGGCACGAGGCAACCATTTCGGTCGCTGGACGCCCCACGGGTTGCCGACCAGCTGCCCGTGGGGGAGAAAGTGACAGCGACGTTAGTTAAGGTGGGTGCGGGTGCTCGGTCGAAGGGGGTCGCGGATGCTGGTGCTCCACGAGGTCCACCGCATGGTGGGCCAGAAGGAGAAGGAGTTCGAGGCCGCCTACCGGGCGTGGATGGCGGCGCTGGCCGACGACGACGGCACGCGCCTGCTGTGGTTCCTGCACCACGCCCACGGCACCGGGCCGTCGTACCAGGCGGTGACCATCACCGGGCTGGCCGACGGCGCCGCGTGGGAGCGCCTGGCCGACCGGGTCCACCGGGGCGACCTGCGCACGTGGGCCCGGGAGGTGGACGGCTGCCGGCACGACGTGCAGGGCCGCCTGCTGATGCCGCTGGAGTTCTCGCCGCTCGACGTCGACCTGGCCGACGTCCCCACCGACGGCCGCCGCCACGACACCACCCTCTACATGGAGGACACCATGTGGCCCAAGCGGGGCAAGGTCGACGAGTACGTCACCGCCGCCGGCGCGATCTACACCAAGATGCTCGGCGCCCACAGCGACGCCGAGGTGCTGCTCCGCATCGAGGCGGCGTACCAGACCATGCCCGGGGCGGGGCACGGGCCCGAGGTCACGCTCCTGCAGAAGGTGCACAGCATGCCCGGGCTGGTGCACCTGCTGACCCACGACATGCCGCCGGAGATGAGCCGCCCCGGCACGTGGATGCACGACGCCCTCCAGTACCGCGACCGCTGGCGCAGCAAGCTGCTCCGGACCGCCTCGTGGTCGCCGCTGTCGTGAACGTCGGACAGGTCCTGGAGCCCGCGGTCGAGCGGGTGCCCGAGCGCACCGCGCTGGTCGTCGGCGACCGCCGGTGCAGCTACGCCGAGCTCGAGCGGTGGGTGCGCCGGGTGGCCGCAGCCCTGCGCTCCCGTGGCGTCGGGCCCGGCGACCGGGTGGCGCTGGTGGACAACGGCAGCGTCCTGTCGGTCGCCACGATCCTGGCCGCCGCCCGCGTCGGGGCCGCGTCGGCGCAGATGAACGTGCTGCTCACGCCGGACGAGTTGGGCAAGCTGGTGACGACGGTCGACGCCCGGGTCGGGGTGGCCGGCGAGCCGTTCCGGGCCGGTCTGGCCGACGCCCTCGGCGCCGCCGCCGTGCTGGGCGAGGACGACATCGCCGCCGGCGTGGACGACTCCGAGGCCCCCGATGCCGACGCTGCCACCGACGCCGCCGTCGACGCGGACGCCGACGCCCTGGTGCTGTTCACCAGCGGCACCACCGGCCTGCCCAAGCCGATCGCCATCGGCCACGGCGTGGTCGACGTGCGCCTCCGCTACTACGCCGCGCCCGTCGAGCCCGACGCGCCGCCGGTGGTCGACATGATGACGGCGCCGATCTTCCACATCGGCGGCACGCTCGGGCTGCTGGTCAGCCTGCACTCGGGCCGGACGATCGTGCTG
Organism: Acidimicrobiales bacterium; assembly: GCA_035316325.1. Taxonomy (NCBI): domain Bacteria; kingdom Bacillati; phylum Actinomycetota; class Acidimicrobiia; order Acidimicrobiales; species Acidimicrobiales bacterium. Next base: position 9,181 of record DATHJB010000239.1, on the reverse strand, counting down.
CTCCCCCGGTTCGACGCCGGCGCCTGGCTGGAGGCGGTCGAGCGGCACCGGGTGTCCCGCACCTTCATGGTGCCCACGATGCTCCAGCGCATCCTCGACCACCCCGACTTCCCGGCCCGCGACCTCGGCTCGCTGGAGCAGATCAGCTACGGCGCCGCCGCGGCCCCGGTGGCGCTGGTGGAGCGGGCCCTCGACGCACTGCCCCACGTCGAGTTCATGAACGTGTTCGGCCAGACCGAGACCCTCGGCGCCTACGCCGCCCTGGGTGCCGACGACCACCGGGCCCGGCGGAAGCTCGGCTCGGCCGGCACGCCGCTCCCGGGCGTCGAGGTGCGGATCGTCGACGTGGCCACCGAGCAGGACTGCCCCGCCGGCACCGTCGGGCAGGTGTGGGTGCGCGCCGCCCAGAACGTCACCGCCGACTGGCTGCGCACCGGCGACCTCGCCACCCTCGACGACGAGGGCTACCTCCACCCCGTCGGCCGCATGACCGACACCATCAACCGGGGCGGCGAGAAGTTCGGGCCGATCGAGGTGGAGGAGGTGCTGCGCAGCCACCCGGCCGTGCGGGACGCCGGCGTGTGCGGGGTGCCCGACCCCGAACTGGGGCAGCGGGTGGCCGCCGTCGTCGTGACGGTGGACGGCAGGGCGCTCGACCCCGACGACCTCCGGACCTTCGCCGCCCGGCGCCTGGCCCGCTTCAAGCTGCCCGAGCGGATCGTCTTCGCCGACGACCTGCCCTACAGCAACCTCGGCAAGGTCAGCCGCCCGGCGCTGGCCGCCGTGATCGACGGCCACGGCGACGCCGACGGCCACGGCCACGAAGGGACCCGCTGACCATGCTGTTCATGCACGAGGTCCACGCCGTGGTGGGCGAGAAGGAAGACGAGTTCGAGGCCGCCTACCGGGAGGGGTGGATGGCCCTGCTGGCCGCCGGCGACGACGCCCGGCTGCTCTGGTACCTCAACCAGGCGCACGGCAGCGGGCCGGCGTACAACGTGGTCACCGTCACCGCGATCCGCGACGGCAACGCCTACCAGCGCCTCGCCGAGGCCCTGGCCCGACCCGACGGCGCCCTCCACGACTGGTCACGGTCCGTCGGCGAGATGCGCCACCACGTCGACGGCAAGATGCTGGTGCCGGTCGAGTGGTCGCCGCTGCAGGACGTCGACCTGGCCGACGTGCCCGTCGACGGCGCCGAGCACGACCTGTCGCTCTACATGGAGGACACCGGCTGGCCCACCGCGGCGCTCGACGACTACGTCGACTTCTGGGACCACGACTACTTCCGGATGATGCGCCGGACACCGGCCGACCGGCGGATCCTCGACATCGAGGCCTGCTTCCAGGTCGCCTACGGCACCCACCGGCGACCCGAGGCCGTGCTCATGCAGAAGATCCTGAACTACGGCCTGCTGCTGAACCTCATCACCGAGCCCGAGGACTACGACCCCGACACCTGGCCGGGCTCCTACATGCACGGCGGCCTGCGCTACCGCGACCAGTGGGAGAGCAAGCTCCTCCGCACCAGCAGCTGGTCGCCGCTCAACTGAGCCGGAGGTCAACCCGGGTCAGCTCGGGGCGTGGTCGAGCAGCGACGACAGCGGCGGGCGGGGCTCGACGAGGATCTCGATGCCCTCGGCCCCCTCGACGGTCACGTCGTCGCCCTCGACGTGGATGGTGATCCGCCGGTCGCCGATGTTGATCCCCTCGACGTGCAGGCGGCCGACCCCCGGCGGCAGGACCGGCGCCAGGTGCATCTGCCCCCGGGCCACGATCGGGTCGAGGCGCAGGATGGTCCGCAGCCACATCAGTGGCGAGGCCGCCGCCCACGCCTGGGGTGAGCAGGCCGCCGGATAGGCGGCGGGGACGGCGACGTCGCCGCGCGCGTAGCCGGCGAACAGCTCGGGCAGGCTCCCGGGGATCCGGGCCGCCAGGTCGAGCTGGGCGCCGATGACGCGGTGGGCGTGGTCGACGAAGCCGTAGCGCATCAGGCCCTGGGCGCAGAGGGCGTTGTCGTGCGGCCACACCGAGCCGTTGTGGTAGCTGGCCGGGTTGTAGGCCGGCATCGACGTCGACAGGGTCCGCACGCCCCAGCCGCTGAACATGTCGTCGGCCACCAGCCGGTCGGCCACCGACCGGGCCTTCTCCGGGTCGACGATCCCGGTCCACAGGCAGTGGCCGACGTTCGACGCGACGGCGGCGACCTGGCGCTTGTCACCGTCCAGGGCCAGGGCGAACGTGCCCTGGTCGTCGAGCCAGAAGTCCTCGTTGAAGCGCCGGCGCAGCTCGTCGGCCTTCTCGCGGTAGCGCTGGAGGGTCGCCTCGTCACCGACGTACTCGGCGATGCGGGCCCGGGCGACGTAGGCGGCGTAGGTGTACCCCTGCACCTCGCACAGGGCGATCGGTGCGCGGGCCAGCTCGCCGTCGGCGTGGCGGACCGAGTCCCACGAGTCCTTCCATCCCTGGTTGCCCAGCCCCTTGTCGGTGCTCCGCGCGTACTCGACGTACCCGTCGCCGTCGCGGTCGCCGTGGTTCTCCATCCACTCCAGGGCCCGGTCGGCATGGGGCACCAGTCGCTCCCCCATCTCGTTGCGGGGGTCCCAGCGGAGCAGCTCGCCCAGCAGCATGACGAACAGCGCCGACGAGTCGACCGACCCGTAGTAGACGGTGGCCTGGTCGAGCGACGAGCTGGTGGCGCCCTGGAAGCGCATCTCGTGGAGGATCTTGCCCGGCTCCTCCTCGGTCTCGGGGTTGGCGTCCTGGCCCTGGAAGCGGGCCAGCGTCTCCAGCACCCCTTCAGCCAGCGTGTGGTCGGCGATCAGGGCCATCCACCCGGTGAGCAGCGAGTCCCGCCCGAACGGCGTCATGAACCAGGGCGCACCGGCGGCCAGGATCGGCATGTCGGGGTGGTCGGGGTCGAAGACGCGCAGGGCGCCGAGGTCGCTGTCGGAGCGCTGCACCGCGCTGGCCAGGCCGACGTGGTCGGTCTCGACGGTGGGGACCGTGGTGCGCCACTCCCGCATGCGCTCGGCGGGGACGCTGGTGCCGTCGTCGCCGCCGCAGCGGAAGCGGGGCTCGATCTCCTCGCCGTCGACGCTGACCACGAAGCCCATGCAGGCCTGCCAGGTCTCGCCCGGCTGCAGCTTGGCCTCCCACACCAGGTGCCCGGCCTTGACTGTGGGGTTGCCCGTCGCCTTGATCGTCACCCGCTTGTCGGTCGAGTCGCCGTGGTCCTCGAACCAGATCGTGCCGTTCTGCACGTGGGCGCTGCGGTGGCGGTGGGCGTCGACCCGACCCTCCTTCACCGCGAACAGGTCGGCGAAGTCCACGTCGACGTGCACCTCGACCGTGATGGGGACGACTTCGAGGCCATAGTTGGTGACGACGAGGTCGTCGCGCATGCCCTTGCCGACGTGGCGGCGGCGCATGACCGTGAGCTCGGAGTCGGCGTGGCCGGGGGCGGCCTGGGCGAGCGTCACGAACGTGGCCGCGTACGGCTCCCGCGACTCGATGGCCAGGGTCTGCAGCGGAGCGCCGTTCACCCGCAGCTCGAAGCGGGAGAGGACCCGGGTGTCCAGGACGAACAGGCCCTGGGCCACGTCCGACGCGATGTCGCCGCTCGGGTCGGAGATGGCGAACGTGCGGCCCTCGACCAGCGTCACGGGGCCGCCGCCCTCGGCGAGCGATGCCACCGGCGCGGTCACGTCGAAGGGGGAGTTGGCGATCTGGCTCACGACTCGACCTCACTGTGGGGTTGGGTCCCGCCGGCTGTCGCTACTACTCGCCCACCTCCGGCCGCGTCAGTACCCCCCGACCCGCACCCCGACACCCGCGCGGCGGTCGGTTCAGTTGCCGTCGGGGTCGGCGGCGGCGTCGAACGACGTCTGGAACGTCGTCAGCAGGTCGAGCTCGTTGGTGACGGGCACGACCGAGGCCAGCTCGGTTGCCGTCGCGTCGACGACGGCTGCTCCGCCCAGGGGGTCGACGAGGTCGAGCAGCCGGCGGGCGGCGTCGTCGTCGGCGCCCTCCGCGAGCAGGCCCGTGACCTCGTCCCGATCGGCCGACGACAGCGCGTCGGGGTCGTCCACCACCCAGCCGAGGCCGTCGCCATCCGGATCCAGCCGGTCGCCGAGGTCCCACCCGAGACGCAGCGCGAAGGCCACGGTGGCAACCGCGTCGCCGCCGTCGTCCTCGATGCGGTCGAGGGCGGCGCGGGTGTAGCCGAGAGTGCTGCCGATGAGGACGAAGCGCGACGTGGGCGACCCGCCGGCGGCCTCCTCGAACGCCGCGGGGTCCTCCGGCAGCAGCTCGCCGGCCAGCTCGACCGACTCGGCGATCTCGTCCGCGAGCGCCGCGGCCCGGCCGTCGGGGGTGGCGACCTCGGGGTCGTCGGCGGTCTCGTCCAGCAGCAGGTCGGTGGTGGTCGCCAGGTCTTCGCCTTCGTCGATCTCGGCGATCAGGTCGACGGGCTCCGGGTCGCCGCCACTGCTGCAGGCCGCCACCAGGACGACCAACGCTGTCACCACCACCGCTCTGCCGCCCGTCATGTGGCTCATCCTGTCGCAGGCGCCGGGCCGGGACACGTCGGGTCGCCGGGCGCGCCGGAGCGGCCGCCTACTGCTCGAGGTAGGACTCCTCGAGGTCGAGCTCGCGCTCGAGGCGGTGCATCACGTCGTTGCTGATCTCACCCGTGTTGCGGAGCTCGACGATCGACCGGCGCTCGGCCTGGAAGAGGCGCCGCAGAACCTGCTGGCGAACCTGCGACGCGACCTCGTAGCCGTCGTCCTCGATCTTGCCGGCCTGGGCCGCGAAGCGTCGCTTGCGCTGCTCGTAGTACTGCCGGGACCGCTCCAGGGTCTCGTCGCCCGCCCATCCCTCGTCGGCCATCACCTCCAGCTCGGTGAGCGCCGCCTTGCTCGCCGTCAGGCGGGCCACCAGCTCCTCGTGCTCCTCCTCACGGCCGTCCGCGGCCACGCCGAGGCGCCGGATCAGCGCCGGCAGCGTGAGCCCCTGGCCCACCACGGTGACCAGCACCACCGCGAAGGCGACGAACACGATCAGGTCGCGGCCCGGCAGCACGGCGCCCGCGTCGGTCTCCAGGGGCAGCGCCAGCGCGGTCGCCAGGGTCACAGCCCCCCGCAGACCGCTCCAGGCCACCACCGTCCGCTCCGCCGCACCCACCCGCAGCTCGCGCTGCCGCGGACGCCGGTCGATCGCCCGGAGGAGGTACGGCGTGGTGAACAGCCACACGAACCGGGCACCGATCACCGCCGCGCACACCGCCGTGGCGTACCCGACCAGCTCCAGCCACCCCTGCCCGGTGAGGCCGTCGACCACCATCGGCAGCTGCAGCCCGATGAGCACGAACAGCGTGGCGTTGAGCAGGAAGGTGAGCACGTCCCAGACCGCGAACGCCTGGAGGCGGGTCGACGGCGAGGCCAGGTCCGGGGCCCGCCACCCCAGGTACAGGCCCGCCGCCACCACGGCCAGCACCCCCGAAAGGTGCAGCTCCTCCGCGGGCAGGAAGGCCAGGTACCCCGCCGCCAGGCTGAGCGTGATCTCGGTCGGAGGGTCGTCGAGCCGGCGTCGGACCTCCCCGATCACGTACCCGACCCCCAGGCCCAGCGCCACGCCGCCCACGGCGGCCAGCAGGAACTCCACACCGGCGTCGAACAGCGAGAACGCCCCCTCCACCGCCGCCGCCACCGCCACCCGGTAGGCGACCAGGGCCGCGGCGTCGTTGAACAGGCTCTCGCCCTCCACCAGGTTCACGATCCGGCGGGGGGCGCCCAGGCGGCGCATGATCGCCGTCGCCGCCGCCGGATCGGTCGGCGACACGATCGCCCCCAACGCGAACGCCATCGGCCACGACAGGTCGAGCACGAGATGGCCCAGCACCGCCACCAGCCCCAGCGTGATCAGCACCAGCCCCACCGAGGTCATCGCCAGGGCACGGGCGTAGCTGCGGAGGGCCCGCGGCTCCGAGAAGAACGCCGCGGCGTACAGCAACGGCGGCAGGAACACGAGGAGCACCACGTCGGGCTCCAGCTCGACGTCCGGCAGCCCCGGCACCAACCCCAACGCCAGGCCCCCGAGGACCAGCACGATCGGATACGGAACCCCGATCCGGCTCGCCAGCGCGTTGAGCCCCGCCACCGACACCAACACGGCCACGAGGACCACTTCGAACCCATCCACGCCCGAGAGTCTGGCGCCACCAACCCCAGGCCGGGGCAACCCTCACCATCTGGGCGAGGGTCAGCGGGTGGACCAGAAGGTGCACTGGTGGGGGGCGGCGAACGGGGCGGGGGCGATTCCGCCTTCGCCGGCGGCCAGGGAGAGGACGCTGTCGACGGCGGGGTCGAACCGGGGCCAGTCGTCGGAGCCCCGGGCGTTGGGGTCGCCGGTGTGGGCGAACGTCGTCCAGAGGCCGACCATCCGCTCCGACAGCGCCCGCTGGCTCGGCGTCAGCTCGGGGTAGGCGCTGTCGGGGATCGACAGGTCCCAGAGGAACGGCAGGTCCCAGCTGTGGTAGGCGCCCAGCGGGAAGCCCTCGTAGACCTCGCCGCTGTCCTCGGTCAGCTCGTAGGCGAACACCGGGGCCTGGCGGGCGGCGACCCGGGCGGTCTCCAGCACCGGGCAGGCGCCGATCTGGCGGCCCCAGTCGGTCAGCACCGTCGCCAGGGCCTGGGCCGGGCTCGGATGGGCGGATGCCGGGTAGCGGGCCAGGACGTCGGCGGCGTCGGGGCCGAAGGTGTCGGCGATCACCGCCTCGTAGGCGGCGACGGTGAGCGGCCGACCGCCGGCGTCGTAGCGGAACCCGACGAACGACCACATCTCCTGCTGGGTGCTGCCGACCATCAGCGGCACGTCGGCGGCCGAACCCCGGGCCAGGGCGTCGATCGGCTGGCGGGGCAGGACCGACGTGCCGACGACGGGCAGCCACGGCCGGTCGGCCCTCTCGTCGGTGACGGGCCCCTGCGGGGGCGTGGTGGCCAGGACGTCGGCCACCGGCCGCTCCCGCAGGCAGGCGGCGACGGCCCGGGAGTCGACGCCCGCGCCCGCGTCGTCGCAGCCCAGGGCGGTGGTGGTCCCGCGACCCCGCTCGTCGGCGACCGGCTTGGTCACGAAGTCGTTGGCGCACGAGCCGCTCTGGGCGATCGCCTTGTCGTACAGCCCTCGGGACCCGGGGGAGGCCAGGTGGGCGCAGACGGTGATCGACCCGGCGGACTGCCCGAAGATCGTGACGTTGCCGGGGTCGCCGCCGAAGCGGGCCGCGTTGCGCTCCACCCATCGCAGCGCCGCCTGCTGGTCCTGCAGGCCGTAGTTGCCGGACTGCTGCCGGTCGCGACCGCGTTCGCCCTCACCGTCGAGGGCCGGCGTCGACAGGAAGCCCAGCGGCCCCAGGCGGTAGTTGACGGTCACCACCATCACGTTTCCGGCCTCGGCCAGGCGGGCGCCGTCGTACTCGGTGCCCGCTCCCGACACGAACCCGCCGCCGTGGAGCCACACCATCACCGGCAACCGCCGGCCCCTGGCTCGGGTCGCCGCGGCCGCGGCCGCAGGCGTGGGCGTGGTGGGTGTGGTCACGTTCAGGTACAGGCAGTCCTCCGCACCGGTGACCGTCGGCGTGCCGTCGGGCAGGTAGCCGGGCTGGGCGCAGACGTTGCCCGGGGTGGTGGCGTCACGGACCCCGGACCACGACCGCGGCCGCCGAGGTGGGGCCCACCTCCCCTCGCCCACCGGGGGCGCGGCGTAGGGGATGCCCTGGAAGTCGAGGTGACCGCCATCGGTGCGGCCCCGGACGAGACCGGCCTCGGTCCGAACCACCGCTGCCGTCGTGTCGGTGGCCGGGTCGACCTCGGCTTCGGCTTCGGCTTCGGTGGCAGCGCCGGCCGCCCCGAGCGGGACCACGGCGGCGACGGCGAGGACGATGCCTGCGAATCTGCGAGAAGCCATGGCGCCGATGGTCGCATCGGCGCCCTCCGGCGGCGTCCGCCCAGCGTCGGGTCCGCCTCTACTCCCGCCGTAGCACCTGGGGGCCGGGGCACCTACGCCCGCCGGAGTATCTGCCCAGGACACGGAGCCAGAGCGCTCCGGTCACGAGAAGCCCATCACCGGCTTGCCGCCGTTCGAGCGTGCTGCCGTCCAACGTGACGCGACCTCGGCAAGGGCGTCGACGACCGCTGTCTCGTAGGCCCGTTGGTAGGTGGGGGCGCCGGTGCCGGACCGGACGCGGGGTGGCAGCTCGAGCTGCACGCCGTGGCCGGGGGGCAGGTTGACCGGGTTTCGGTGGTGCAAGCCGCGGAGCCGCTCGGGGATGTCCTCCAGCGTGTCGACGATGGTGAACTCCTCGCCGAGGCGAGTCCGCAGGGCTGTGCCCAGCCGGGCGGCGAGTGACCGGTTCCGGCCGCCGAGCAGCAGGGTGGTCCAGAGGCCGGTCCGGCCGTAGCCGTGGACGGCCACGGCCACCTCGACGTGGTCGACGAACGCCGCCAGCTTGGGCGAGTCGGCCGGGTCGAAGGCGATCGACGGGACGTGCCAGCGCAAGTCGGGTGGTTGGCGCACGACGTAGAGCGACGCTCCGGCCCGGTCGGCCGCGGCGACGGCGATGGCGTCGGTACCCCGTTCGAGGCTGCCGCCGTGGAAGGCCAGCAACCCGAAGCGGCTCCGCAGCTCGCACTGCTCCTCGACGCCCGGATGGTCGAGCAGCTCACCGAACATCTCCGCCCGAGGGTACGCCACCCCAACCCCCCGCCGGCCACGGCCCTGCCCGTTCTGCTCCGATCGTCGGCGAGCCCCGAGCCTCCGCAGAGACCTCCGACCCCACCCCTTCCGGAGGTCGCCAGGCCGGCGATGTCCACTGGCCGATCCCGCGGGCGACCTCGAGCGGTCGACCTCCTCCCGCGATCGGACCTTCGACGCACCCCTAGGGTGCTCGGCCTTGGAACAGGTTCAGCGGGCGTACGGAGTCATGGCGGAGCAGTACATCGAGCTCATCGGCAGCACCCAGGTGCACGCGGACGACCTCGCCCTGATCGCCCGGCACCTGTCGATCCGGCCCGGCGCCGTGCTCGACGTGGGCTGCGGGCCCGGGCACCTCACCGCACACCTGCGCTCGCTGGAGGTCGACGCGACCGGTCTCGACCTGGTGCCCGAGTTCATCGACCACGCCCGC
>DATHJB010000238.1 GCA_035316325.1 Acidimicrobiales bacterium | reverse complement strand
CCTGCTGGCGCTGGGGCTGCCGGGCGACCGACCGCTCGCCGACGCCTGGCGGCTCGCCGACATGCTGCGGGAGTTCCGGGGCGACGCCCACACCGCGGCGTGGACGACGGCGGGCTTCGACGCCACCGAGATCGGCCTGCTCACCGAGCTGTACTGGGGCCTCCCGCTGCGGACGTACATCCGCACCCGGGCCTGGTCCGACGAGCAGCTCGACGCCGCCGAGGCCCGGCTCGTCGCCCGCGGCCTGGTGGCGGACGGCCAGTTGACCCCCGACGGCCGCGTCACCCGGGAGGCTGTCGAGCAGGCGACCGACGGCCCCTGCCGCCCCATCGTCGAAGCCCTGGGCGACGACTTCCCCGAGCTCCTCCAGATCCTCCTCCCCTGGGGCCATTCCCTCCGCGCCGCCGGCGCCTACCCCGCCTCGGGCCCCCACGACCTCGCCCGCGTCGGCTGAGCCTCGGCCTCCGCGAGCGCTGAGGGGGTCGGGTCATGGCCCGGATGCTCGTGATCTTCCTCCCCTTCCTCGGCATCATGGTGACGCTGGGGTTGGTGATGGAGAACGGGCTGCGCCGTCAGGGGTTCCGGGCCCGTCGGAAGCCGCCGCCGACGTGGCCGAGGCACAGCTTCGATCCCGGCAGTTCCGTGAAGTACCGGGGCGGCTCCCGCGTCGGGTGGTGGAACATGACTGCTCCGCTCGTCCCGCTGCGGGCCGACGAGGCGTGGGTGCACCTGGACGGGTTCGTGCCGGTGTGGATCGAACGGCCGGCTGTCACCGGGGTGCGGGCGATCCGTGGCTTTCCTCGCTGGGGCGTCCGCTTCGACACGGTCGACGGCCGCTACGACGGCGTCATCTTCTGGACGTCCGACTCGGCGGGAGTTCTGGCGGCGCTGGGCCGGCTCGGCTGGCCGGTCGTCGGCTGAGCCTCCGCCTCCGCGAGCGCTGAGGCCAGGCGGCGGACGGCTTCGGTGATGGTGGCGGGCGGCGCCGTCGCGTAGGAGAGGCGCAGGTGGGCGGGGTGGGGGTGGGTGACGGAGAAGGCGTTGCCGGGGACGAAGGCGACGCCGGCGGCGAGGGCCTCGGGGAGGAGGGCGGTCGTGTCGGCGGTCGGCGACGTGAGGCGGGCCCAGACGAACATGCCGCCCTCGGGGTCGGCGAAGTCGACGGCCGGGCCCAGGTGGTGGCGGAGGGCGGCGGTCAGGGCCTCGGCCCGCTCCCGGTAGAAGGCGGGGAGCGTGGCGAGGCGGTCGTCGAGGAAGCCGGGCCGGGTGACCAGCTCGTGGACGAGGCGCTGGGCGAAGGTCGACGTGTGCAGGTCGGCCGCCTGCTTGACCTGCACGATCCCCCGGGTGACCTCGGGCGGGGCGACGACGTGCCCGACCCGCAGCCCCGGGCACAGCACCTTCGACACCGTCCCCAGCGTCACCACCCGGTCCGACCGTTCCGCCAGCGGCCGCGGCACCGCACCCGACCAGCGCAGGTCGCCGTAGGGGTCGTCCTCCACCAGCCAGAACCCGTAGCGGTCGGCCAGCGCCGCCAGCCGGTCGCGCCGCTCGTCGGGCAGCGTCGCTCCGGTCGGGTTGGAGAGGTTGGCGACGACGTAGGCCGCCCGGGGCCGCAGGCCGCCGGCGAGCTGGGCGGCGAGGTCGTCGACGTCGAGGCCGTCCCGGTCGCTGGGGATCCCGACCAGCCGGGCACCGGCGAGGCGGAACGCCTGGATCGCCCCGATGTAGCCCGGGTCGGCCATCACCACCACGTCGCCGGGGTCGACCAGCACCCGGGCCACCAGGTCGAGGCCCTGCTGGGAGCCGGCGGTGATCGTCACCCGCTCGACGGCGGCACCGGCGGCGACGTCGACGCCCTGGCGCCCGGCCACCCACGCCCGCAGAGGCTCGTAGCCCTCGGTCGCCGAGTACTGGAGCGCGGCGGCGCCGTCACGGTCCAGGAGCGCCTCCGTCGCCTCCCGCACTGCGTCGACCGGGAACGTCTCCGGCGCCGGCATCCCGCCCGCCAGGGAGACGACGTCGGGCCGCTCGGCCACCGCGAGCAGGTCGCGGATCGCCGACGAGCCCACCCGCCGGGCGGCCGCCGACAGCGGCGGGGTCGGCGTCGGTGTCGAAACCGGAGCGAGGGCCATGGTGGCAGTCTGCGAAGGTTGGACCATGGTGGACAGGGCCAATTCCGGGCGATTGGCGCAGGACGACGTGCTCCAGACCGTCCTCGCCGAGCTCGATGCCCTGGCGTCGGGCCGCGGCCCGCTCTACCGCCGCCTGGCCCGGTCGGTGGCGGCCGCGGTCGACCGGGGCGCGCTGCCACGCGGCACCCGCCTGCCCGCCGAACGGCAGCTCGCCGGGGCCCTCGGGGTCAGCCGGGGGACGGTCGTGACCGCCTACGACGCCCTGGTGGCCGACGGTGTGGTCGAGCGCCGGCGGGGCAGCGGCACCTTCGTCCTCGGCCCCGACACCCTGGGCCTGCCCCCGGGGCGGGAGGGGTCGGTGCTGGTCCACCGCCTGGTCGACCGCAGCTCGGGGCCGTCCCCGGTGATCGACCTGTCGCTCTCGGTGCTCGGCGACGCCGCCGGGCTCCCCGACGTGCAGCTGACCACCCACGACCTGCAGACGACCGTGCCCGACACCGGCTACACGCCCTGGGGCCTGCCTGGCCTGCGCGACGTCCTCGCCGAGCACGTCACCGGGTGGGGGCTGCCCACCCGGCCCGAGCAGGTCGTGGTGACGACCGGGGCGCAGCAGGCCCTGAGCGCCGCCGCCATGTGCTGGGTGCGCCCGGGTGACGTCGTCGCCGTGGACGACCCGACCTACCCGGGTGCCATCGCCGCCTTCACCCAGGCCGGCGCCCGGCTGGTGCCGATGGCCGTCGACGGGGGCGGCGTCGTGCCCGACGAGGTCGCCCGCGCCCTCGCCCAGCGGCCGGCGCTCGTCTACCTCCAGTCCGGCCCCCACAGCCCGACGGGGCAGGTGCTCTCCGACCAGCGGCGCCGGGTCATCGCCGACCTGCTGGTCGAGGCCCGGGTGCCGCTGGTGGAGGACGCGGCGCTCCACGACCTCGGCTGGGGCCCGCCGTGCCCGCCGGTCGCCGCCTGGTGCCGTGACGCCGCCGTCGCCCTGATCGGCTCGTGCAGCAAGCTGTTCTGGGGTGGGCTGCGGGTCGGCTTCGTGCGGGCGCCCGAGCCCGTCGCCCAGCGCTTCGTCCGGATCAAGGCGACCCACGACCTGGGCTCCTCCGCGGTCAGCCAACTCCTCGCCGAGCGGCTCCTGCGGGACCACGGTGGGTTCGGCGACTGGCGCCGCCGGGAGCTGCAGGCCCGCTACGAGGTGCTCGCCGCCGGCCTGCGTGCGCACCTCCCCACCTGGGAGTGGACGCCACCGGATGGTGGCATGTCGCTGTGGGTGCGGCTACCGGCGACCGATGCCGCGGCCTTCGCCCAGGTCGCCCTGCGGCACCAGGTGGCGGTCGCGTCCCAGGCGCCGCTGTCGACGTCGGGCCTCCACCCCGACCGCCTGCGGCTCTCGTTCAGCCCCACCCCCGAGGCGCTCACCGAGGCCGTACATCGCCTGGCCGCCGCCTGGGATGATCACCACATGGGGGATCCGTGCCGGCCGTGATCGTCGCCGGGAGCATCAACATGGACGTCGTGGCCTCGGTGGCCCGGCATCCCCGGCCGGGCGAGACGGTGGCCGGCGCCGACCTGCGCCACGTTCCGGGAGGCAAGGGCGCCAACCAGGCCGTGGCCGCGGCGCAGGCCGGGGCGACGGTGCGGCTGGTGGGCGCCGTCGGCGACGACGCCTTCGGTGACGAGCTCGCGCAGTTCCTCTCGGACTCGGGGGTCGACGTCGGGCAGGTGCGACGCCTGTCCGGGGTGGGCTCCGGGGTCGCGCTGATCGCCGTCGACGCCGGCGGGCAGAACACGATCGTGGTCGTCCCCGGGGCCAACGCCGGCGTCGACGGGCCGGCGGTGCGGGCCGCCGGGGCGACGCAAGGCGACGTCCTGGTGGCGCAGTACGAGATCCCCCTCGACTCGGTCGCGGCGTTCTTCGCCCACGGCCGCGACGTGGGGGCGACCTGCGTCCTCAACCCCGCGCCGGCCGCGCCCGCGCCCGCCGGCCTGCTGGCGCTGGTCGACGTGCTCGTGGTCAACGAGACCGAGCTGGCGACCCTGTCGGGCACGCCGATCACGGCCGCGTCGTCGGTGGCCGACCTCGCCGGCGCGCTCCGGGCGCTCCGGGAGCAGGGGCTAGCCGGGACCGCGGTCGTGACGCGCGGCGCCCAGGGAGCGGTCGCGCTGGTCGACGACCGGACGGTCGAGGTGGCCGGTCACCCCGTCCAGGCCGTCGACACGACCGGCGCCGGCGACTGCTTCGTGGGCTGGCTCGCGGCCCAGCTCGCCGCCGGCGCACCGGCCGGGCCGGCGCTCGAGCAGGCGAACGCGGCGGCCGCCCTGTGCGTCACGAGACCGGGCGCCGGGCCGTCGATGCCCACCCGCGCCGAGGTCGGGCGCTTCCGCGACCGCTAGAGGAACGAGTCGAAGAAGTCGGCGACCGGGACCTTCACGTCGCCCCGCATCTGGTGGACCGCCAGTACCAGCGCCACCTGGTCGGCCACGTGGCTGGCGACGGGGGCCACGGTGTCGGGGAGCCGGGCGCCGAGCGCGAGCACGACGGCCTGGTCGATCGGCACCAGGCGCCGGCCCGCACCGTCCCACGCGCCGGTGGCGACGAAGGCGTCGAACGTCGCCTGGGCCTCGTCCGCGTCGATCCCCGGGATGCGCAGGAACTGCGCGCTGGTGAGCGGCTGCTCCTGGGCGACGACCAGCTCGGTCGGCGTGCCCGACGCGGCGGTGGTGTCGTGGTCGGCGACCACCCCACCGGGCGGCACGGTGAAGTCGTTGGCGGCAGCGACGAAGAACGTCGGAAGCCCGTCGAGCCCACCGCCCGCCACCACGGGGGGAGCGAGACGGCCCATGTACATGGCGATCGCCGCGACCGGGTAGCCGGCGTCGGCCCAGGTCCGGCCCCACAGGCTCACGAAGCGGGCGCCGTTCGACATGCCGATGCCCACGAGCGGAGTGGTGTCCTCGACCCCCGTGGTGTCGACGAGCGACGACTGCAGCCGGGCGAGGCGGGCGAGGTCGGGGTTGGTGGTGAGCGACGGATCGAACACCTCCCAGCGCTGGTCGCCGGTGCGCTCGGTGCTCTCGGTGGACACGAAGCCGTAGCCCCGGTCGGTCAGCTCGTTGAGGGTGTCGACCGTCTCCATCCGGTTGGCGAACTGGGCGCTGCCGTTGGTGCCGTGGAACACGTAGACCAGCCCCACGGGGTGCTCCGGTATGGACGACACCACCTCGAACCCCTCGAACTCCCAGATCGACACGGGGGCGTGCGGCGTCACCTCGGCGCTGCACCCCACCAGCCCCATCGCGGCGAGAGCGAGAGCGACCCCGATCGCGGCGACACGTGAGACACCCGGCACCCGGGCGACGCTAGGCCCACCGTGTGATGGTGCGGTGAGAGCCGTGTGAGGGTGGTGGGCTCAGCGGTCGCCGGTGGCGGGCGCGTGCGTCGACCAGGTGACGGGGGCGCGGGGGTCGGGCGTGTAGACGCACTCGGTGCCGGTCACGACGGTGGCGCGCAGGGCGTCGGCGATGGTGGCGTCGGCGTCGTCGATGGTGTCGATGGCGCGCTTGATGGCCTTGCGGACGGCGGTGCGGGCCCGCTCGCTGTTGTCGGTGAAGGTGCGGGCGTGATGGTTCAGGCCGGCCGTGACCTCGAGCTCGTCGACGAGGGCATCGATCTCGTCGCGGAGCTTCTCGGCTCGGCCGATGTCGTTGTCGGCCTCGGCGTCGGCGAGGTCGCGGGTGAGCTCGCGGGCCCGGGCCGCGTAGTTGGCGCGGGCCTCGTCGTCGATGAGCTCGTGCCGGGTCGGCGGGGGCTGGACCACGCCGTAGCTGGCGAGCGCGAGGGCGGGGATCGGCTCGCCGGGTTGGGTGAGGAGCTCGGCGAGGTACGTCATCCCGACGAGGTCGCCGACGCGCACCCGGCGATCGGCGAGCTCCACGATCCAGCGCGAGCCGTCCCGGCGGAGGCTGCCCCTGCGGATGGCGACGTCCCGGCGTCGGCCGTTCCCCTTGGGCCCGATGCCCGGCTCGTCCGCCGTCCGGAGGGTCGAGAGCTCCGCCTCGCATGCCTGGGCACGAGCCGTCATGCCCATCCTCGTGGCGTCGCGGGCCACCCGCTCGAGGAGGTCGACGATCCGGGCGCGATCGTCGGGGTGGCCCCGGCGTCGGAGCGCCCTCGCCAAGTCGGCCCGGGTGATGGCGACGAGCGGTCGGTTGCCGAGCCGGCGGTTGGCGACGAGAGCCCTCTCGAAGTGGTCGACGGCGCGGTCGTCGTCGCCGAAGGTCAGCGCCGCGGTGCCCAGCAGCCGCTCGGTCGAACCGAGGCACAGGACCCCGAGGGAGGCGATGACCGGCAAGCCGGCGGAGGGTGCGAGCAGGTCGTAGGCCTGGCGGGCGACTGTCCGGTCGGCCAGTAGCTCGGCAGCCTCGACGATCGCGGCCATGCCGGCTGTCCAGGTGCTGGACGTGGGCAGCGTCTCCAGCCCGCCGGCCGTGAGGATGTCGAGGGAGGCCTGTGCCCGCTCCAGCTGGCCGGCCCGGGCGGCGATGGCGATGGCCGAGGCCCGGAGGGCGAACTCGGCCCGGATCAGGGTGGGTGACACCGCCACGTCCTCGGCGGCCTCCAGCAGTTCGACCTCGCGGCCCTGGCACCAGCGGATGCCCAGCAGCTGGGTGCTCAGGTAGCCGAGCGTGTCGACCTCGCCCACGTCCTCGCCCAGCTCGTAGCAGCAGCCGGCGGCGGACTCCGCGTCGTCGAGCCGACCTGCCCTGACGAGCAGCATCACGTCGATCACGGCCACGATGTACAGGACGTTCTGGCAGGCCAGGGCGGTCGCCCGCTCGCGGAGGTCCTCCAGGGCCCGTGGAGCCCGGGGGTCGCCGAGGTGGAACAGGTCGACGGCTCGCCAGCACAGCCCCATCAAGGCCAGCACGCCGTCGCCGGCCTCGGAGGCGACGCGCACCAGCTCTTCGGCCAGTGCCAGCCGGGACCAGGTGTGGGTGGGGCTGAAGAGGGCGTGGTGGCTGAGCGAAAGCACCTCGGCCAACGCCGCCGGGTCGCCGTAGCGGCGGGCGGCGTCGAGCGCGGCGAGCACGGGCCCGACCGGCCCACCGTCGAAGACCTCCTCCGCCGCCAGCCGACTGGTCAGCCGGCAACGCAGCGCCTCCTGCGCTTCGGGAAGGTCCGCGAGCGCGGCGCGCTGCAACCCCAGCACGCGGGCCCGCTCGACCGGCGCCCGATGCTCGTTGACCCAGTGGCCGCCCAACCCCAGCGCCGCTTCGGCCAGGAGGACCGGGTCGCCCTGGCGTTGGGCGATGGCCGCGGCCCGGTCGAAGCGGGCCCGTGCCTCGGTCATGCGCCCGCACCGCAGTGCGGCCTGGGCCCAGGCGACCGTCAGCTCCCCCGACGGTGGCCCCAGAGCCGACGTCTCGTGCTGGGCGACCGCAGCGGACAGCAACGTCTCGGCCTGCTCGTACGCGAAGCTGCGCACCATCGCCTCGGCCGCGGCCCGGCAGGCGGATGCCGCCACCCGGGCGTCCGCCGGCGATCGGGGCGCGGCCGCGAGGGCATGGTGGGCACGGCGGGCCAGCCGGTCCGGCGGCACTGCCGGCTCGTCCGACGCGACGACCCGGGCGGCGCGGGCATGAGCGTCCAGGCGACCGGCGGCACCGAGCCGGTCCTCGATCGCCGATCGCACGAGCTCGTGGCTGAAGGCGAAGCGATCCGGCCCCTCCGCGGTCACGAGGCCGGCGGTGGTCGCGTCGGCCACAGCGTCGAGCACGTGGACGGGATCGCTGCCGGCGACGGCGGCCGTCTCGGCTACCGACGCCACGAGGCCCAGCACGGCACCACCGCCCAGCACTCGCTGGGCGCCCGGACTCAGCCGGCCCAACGCCTGATCGATGGCGACGCGCACGCCGCTCGGCAGCGCCCGGCCCGGCTCGGGAGGCCCCAGCGCCGCGACCCGCCGCAGGAACAGGGGGTTGCCGCCCGTCACCCGGACCACGGTCGCCATCAGCTCGTCGTCGAGGTCGCCGAAGCCGTGCCCGACGAGGAACGCCGCCGCCTCGTGGGGATCGAAGTGGCGCAACGTCACACCGGTGGCTTCGACGTCGACCTCGTCCAGCAGCCGCGCCTCGGTTCGGTCGTCAGCCGGCTCGCCTCGCCGCCGGCTGAGGAGCAGCACCAGGGGGAGACGCCTCAACTCGCGGGCCACGAACCGGATCAGCAGCAAGGTCCCGGCATCCGCCGCGTGGACGTCGTCGATGATCAGGCACGTCGGCTCCTGCGCGCACGCCGTGCCGAGCCGGTCGGCGACAGCGGTGAACCGGGCGAACCGATCAGGATCGACGGTCCCGAGGCCCACGGCGGGCGCCAACAGGTCGGCGGCACCATCACCGCACAGCTCGGCCAGGATCGGATGCCACGGCCACAGCGGCGGGGCACCACCGTCGACCCAGCAGCGAGCGGTCACGACCCGCAGGCCGGCCTGCTGGGCGCGGCCGGCGACCTCCTCGCAGAACCGGGTCTTGCCGATGCCGGCCTCACCCGACACGACCACCAGCGATCCCCGACCCAGCAGCGCCGTCGCGCCGGCCGCCTCGACCAGCCCGAGCTCGTGGGCGCGCCCGACGAACAGCTCGACCGTCGACCCCAGGTCCCGTCCCACCCGTTTCACCCTAGGACGCGATCGACCACCCACCGGGTGCGGTCACCCCGGCCCGTGCCGCCGAGGAGGCACACCGGCGTCACGCGCTCATAGGGAGGCCCCGGAACGTTCAGGGACTCGAAAGAACCGTCCGACAGACGAAGGAGAGCTCGAAGGATGCCGAAGCCGAGGATCAGTTCCGTCAGGCGGCTGGGGGTCGTGGCCGCAGTCGTGCTGGGCGCCACGATCATGTCCACCGCACCCGCGTCGGCCCATGACAGCCGCCTGAACCACGTCGTGTTCCACGGCACGAGCTTGAACCTCTGCAGGGTCATGGACAACTGCGACTTCGCGACGGTCGTCAACAGCCACCACACCGCGGTCGTGAGGGACATGGAGTGCGACAACCACAGCGTTCGCGCCGAGTACTACCGCCAGGGCGTCACCGGGATGCGCACCCTCCATGCCAGAGGCTGCAACAAAGATGAGCGGTGGGCGACCGACTGGGCGCACCCGGTCACCCGCCTCCGGGTCTGCGAGGAGGCCAAGGGCTGTAGCGGGTGGAGGAGCACCTAGGACCTGTCGTCGGCCGTGGGGGCCAGCAGGCCCCCACAGCGGCGGTCCTCCCGTCTCGTGCCGGCGCGACGTCGGCCAGCCCATCGACGGTGCCGTAGCCGTGGGCTTCGTGCACTGACCAGGGTGGCCGGGCGAAATGCTTGACTCGTTGGGTGGCAGAGGGAACACTCTGCGTGCTCATGACGGCCGACCTCCGCTCCACAGACGCTGCCGATCGCCGCAACGCGGCGATCACCCGCGCCGTCGTGTTCGGGGTCGTCGCCGCGGTCACGTGGTGGTTCTGGACCTCCACGGCGTCGGCCGACGAGGCCGCGGACACCGAAACCGTCGAGACCGTAGACGCCGCGGACGTCGCCGCCCCGGAGGTCGCCGCCGTCGCCGACGACGCCGCGGCTCCCGCCGACGTCGACCTCGTGGAAGCCATCGAGGCCGTCGTCGCTCCGGTGACGCCCTCGGCCCCCGTCGCTCCCACGGTGCCGGGCGCGCCGGCGCTGCCCGACGTGCTCGCCACCGCCCGGACGACCGTCGACCAGGCGGTCGACGCGACCCTCACCCAGGCCGTCGCTCCGGTGCTCGATCCGATCGTCGACTCGGTCGTGACGCCGATCGTCACCCCCGTGGTCCAGGCGGTGACGACGCCGGTGTACCAGGCGGTCGTCGAGGACCTCCTCCCCGAGACCTCCGACCCGGACCTCACCTACTCGGACGTCGCCGCCGAAGTCGACGCTCCGGTCGCGCCCACCACCCCGGCGGCTCCCGTCGGCGGGCCCGCCGCTCCGGTCGTCGAGCAGACGGCCCCCGCGGCCCGGCAGGCGACGTCCACCCGGTCGACCGAAGTCGCCGCGCCGCTCCCGGCGCCCGGCCCGACTCCGGCCTCCGGCGACACCCAAGATCTCCCCGACCCGCGGCCGGTGTCCCACCTGCCGCTGGCGTCGGGCGCTCCGGCCTCCGTGCCGGGCACGTCGGGCCCCGGTGGCCGTGACGTCCCCGACCGGGCCCAGGGCGACATGGCCGACGCAGTGGCCCACGTGCGGGCCGCCGCCTCGGACATGCGGGCACTGCTGGTGCCCAAGGTGGTCGGGGCCTCGGTCAACGCCGGGTCCCGCCCCGCGGTCACGCCCGACTAATCAGCTCGTACCCGCCGGCGTGACCGGCGACCCCCGAGCCCCCGCCCCGGACCCCGGTGCGCGCGGCGGCTGCGGGCGTGGTCGTCGTGCCGTCACCCGGCGGGCCTGTGCGCGGCGGCGCACCCACACCTCCTGTGTGTCGCGCCGTCCCCGCTGTCTGACCGTCCCCGCTCCCCGGGGGTGGGTCAGACGTCCCTGAAACAAACCAAACCCAAGGAGAAACACGCGATGAAGCTCCGCAAGTTCGCAGCTGCAGGTGTCATGGCCGGTCTCGGAATCCTGTTCCTCGGGGTCAGCCCCGCCAGCGCCGGCGCTCCCAGCACCGGCCCGCAGTCCTCGGCCTCGTCGGCCTCGGGCGACGGCGTCCTCTCGGGCAACTCGGGTGCCGCCGCCGTGGCGATCCCCGTCGAGATCGGCTGCAACGCCAACGGCATCGGCATCTTCGGTGGCGGCGGCGGCCTGTCGCTGTGCGACGTGAGCGTCGCCAGCAGCGGCCAGTCCTTCGGCCCCACCACCGGCCCGCAGCAGGCCGCTTCCAGCGCCGACGGTGACGGCCTCGCCGCTGGCAACTCGGGCGCCCTGACCTGGGCCACCCCCCTCGAAGTCGTGTGCAACGGCAACGGTGGCGGCGGCGCCGGCATCGGCATCGGTGGCAGCGCCTGCGATCTGGCGCTGTTCTCGCACTGACACGCCCTAGGCGTCAGTCAGTCGCGAACGCAACCTTCTACAAGGAGAACCACTACGTGAAGAACCGCTTGTGTACGGCAGCAGGAGGTGCCCTGTTCGCAGGGCTCGGCCTCCTGCTGTCGGTAGCGCCAGCCGACGCGGCGCCCGATACGGGCCCGCAGTCGGCGGCGTCGAGCGCCTCGGGCGATGGTGTTCTGAGTGGCAACTCGATTGCCGTTCCGATCGCCATCCCGATCGAGGTGTGTGGCAACGCCAACGGGATCGGCATCGCCGGCCTCGGCATCGGCGGCGCAGTCTGTGACCTGAACGTCGGAGGCAGCGGTAGCCCCGCTGGCCCGACGGCCGGGCCGCAGCAGGCTGCGTCGAGCGCCGAGGGCGACGGCGTCCTGAGTGGCAACTCGATCGCCATTCCGATCTCGGTCCCGATCGAGCTGTGTGGCAACGGCAACGGCCTCGGTGGTCTCGGTGCCGGCTTCGGCGGCGCGCTGTGCGACGTCAACGTCGCCTCCGCCCCGCCGGCCCCGCCGTGTGGCCCGCCTGCGTGCCCGCCGCCTGCGTGCCCGCCGGCTCCGTGCCCGCCGCCACCTCCGCCGCCACCTCCGCCGCCGCCCCCGCCGCCGCCGCCGA
>DATHJB010000237.1 GCA_035316325.1 Acidimicrobiales bacterium | reverse complement strand
GGCCAGGCGCTCGACGTAGGGGCGGAGACGCTCGATGCAGGTGTCCGGGTCGGCGACGATCACGGCGTGGGTGAGCTGCTCGTCCTCGGCCAGGGGGCTCCGGGGCGTCGCCGCCTGCCACGGGTCGCCCGGCTTCCAGGTGTCGGCCACGCCCTGTTGGCCACCCTCCTGGGCCCAGCGGCGGCTCTCGGCCTGCAGGTGGCCCAGGCCCGGCGCCGCCAGCTCCTCGGCCTCGGCCGCCGTCGGCGCCAGGAAGCACAGGGTGGTCTGGGCGAGGGCGAAGTCGTCGTCGATCGGGCCCTCGTCGTCGAGCCAGCCGATGCGCCGCTCCAGCCCGGCGGTGCCCATCAGCGAGGCGAAGTAGCCGTCGCCGATGCGGCGGGCCCGGCGCACGGCACCCTCGGCCTTGCCCCCGCCCCACACCGGCGGGCCACCGTCCTGGAACGGCAGCGGCGAGATCGGCAGGGACGTGCCCTCGGGGATCGTGCCGACGCCGGACACCGTGCCCGACGCCGCCTCCCGCAGCACCCGCACGCACTCGGTCAGGCGGGCCACCCGGTCGCGGCGGTGGTAGCCGAAGCCCTCGAACTCGGGCTCCCGGTAGCCGATGCCGACCGCCAGGATCAGCCGCCCGCTGCTGAGCTGGTCGGCGACCGCCGCCTCCTCGGCGAAGCGGACCGGGTCCCACATCGACGGGAGCATCACGTCGGTGCCGATCGAGATCCGCTCGGTCCGCTCCCCCAGGGCCGCCAGGGCCACGAACGGCGCCGGCAGGTAGCCCGACTCGGTGAAGTGGTGCTCGCAGACCCAGGCGGCGTCGAGCCCCAGCTCCTCGGCCAGCACCGCCTGGTCGACGATCGACCGCAGCGCCCGGTGGTAGTCGAGCGCGGTGGTGTCGTCGGCGTGGGCCGACAGCCCGCTCAGCCCGAACGTGAACCCGGGGCCGACGGCTCCGTGGTGGGTCATGGATGTTCTCCCAGCTTCGGCAGGACCTCGTGCAGGAAGCGGTCGACGCTGCCGCGGGCCTCGACGTCGGGCATGCCGCCGGCCAGGGGGTGCAGGCAGAGGGTCACGTCGGGGCCGCCGGCGGCGAGGGCCAGGCACTCCTTCGCGGTCACGACCTCGACGGCACCCGAGCGCCGCAGCTCGTCGGCCGACCCGGCGGCCGTGAACACCGGCGACCGGGGCCCCTCGCCCTGCCAGCGGGCGTACTCCTGGGCGTCCTCCAGGTAGCGGGGCCCGACCACCGGCCAGGCCCGCTCCGGGTCGTCGGTGACGTGCACCTGCACGAACCGCTCCGACGGCATCCAGCACGCCGGCTCGACGCCCGCCTCGGTGCACAGCTCCCCGTAGCGGTCGCGCAGCTCGGGCAGGTGCGACCGGGGCGCGAACGGCAGGCCGAACCGCACCGCCCGGCGGGCCGCCGCCGTGCTCTGCCCGCCCACCGCGAGCCGCTGCCCCGCCGACGCCTCGGGCCAGACCTCGAGGAGGCGCGCCAATGCCTCGTCCATCAGTCGGCCGCGCGCGGCGAAGGGCTTGCCGAACAGGGCGTACTCCTCGGGGCGGTAGCCCAGCGCCACCACCACCCGCACGCGACCGGGGAAGGCGACGTCGAGCGTCGCCAGGTCCTCGGCCACCCGCACCGGGTCGGCCAGCGGCAGCAGCAACGCCGAGACGCTCACCCGGATCCGCGACGTCCGCGACAGCGCTGCCGCCGCCAGCACCAGCGGCGACGTCATCGACCGGTTGCCGGTGGCGTGGTGCTCGCTGAACGTCAGCTCGTCGACCCCGGCGGCGTCCGCGGCCGTGCACAGGTCGAGCATCGTGGCGTGCATGCGGCTGCGGTCGGCCGGCGACGACGTGGCCGACGCCATGTTGAAGCGCAGCAGCGTGTGGGTCATCCGGCGTCCCGGAGGAGGTCGAACAGAGGGCCGACGCCCGGCTGCGAGTCGAGCCCGGTGACCAGCTCCGTAAGACCAGCGATGGCGCCCGTCGGCATGTGCGGGGCGAGGTCGTCGCGCAGCAGCGCCACCATCGTGTCGGGCGGGATCGGGGTGTTGGGGTGCCCGAGGAAGGTGTCGACCTCCAGATGCACCGACGAGCCGTCGTCCAGCGTGATGTCGAGCCGGGCGCCGTTGTCCTTGGGCGGGTTCGCCGCGTCGCCGAACACGGTCACCTTGCCCTGCAGCTCCCGTCGCACCGGGTCGACCAGCATCTCCGGGGCATAGGTGTCGTAGCCCACCCGGCCGTCGGTCAGCACCGAGGCCAGGGCGAACGAGTAGCTGAACCGGGCCTCGTTGATCGTCGACGGCAGCGGGCGGTCGCAGTACTCGGCGGCGATCGGGTCGACCTCCACCCGGATCGCCGACACCCGGTCCGGGTCGAGGCCCGACGCCACCTGGGCCGAGAGGGCGTCGACCGCGGCGTGGAGCATCCCGCAGGCCGGATACTTCTTGTACTCCACCTGGTCGACGTAGAACGGCGGTTCGCCGAGGTGGTCGTCGAGCCGCTCGAAGCGGAGCACCCCGTCCGGCTTCACCGGCGCGAACGCCAGCCCCGAGTCGAGGAAGTCGGGCGCCCCGGTCGCGCCCTCGGCGGCCAGCTCCGCGGACAGGACCCCCACCCGGCAGGCGTGCCCGGCCTCCAGCTTGTGGGCGTCGTAGCCGGTCTGGTGCCCGAGCCCCGCGGCCTGGGACAGGGCGATGCTCATGGCGTGGCCGAGCCGGTCGGCGTCGAGGCCCATGATCCGGGCCACGCCGGCGGCCGCGGCCGGGCAGCCGAACCAGCTGGCCGTGTTGATGCCCCGCACCGAGCCCAGCGTCGGCGAGGCGTCGAGCATCCGCGACGCCAGGTCGAACGCCACCACGCAGGCGGCGACCACGTCGGCCCCAGACGCGCCGTGGTGCTCGGCGGCGCTCAGGATCGCCGGGAAGATCCAGCAGGTCGACGCCGACTCCCGGGTGTCGCGGGTGAAGTAGCAGTCCTCGGACTCGGTCTGGTGGGCCAGCGTGCCGTTGACCAGGGCGGCGCTCTCCAGCGACGTCCGGTAGCCGCCGCCCACCACGCTGGCGTGGGACGGGCCGGCCGTGCGCTCGCCGTAGCCGACGATCTGGCGGCCGAACGGCTCCCCCGCCCCGATCACCATCGACGCCACCGTCTTCAGGAGCAGGCCCTTGGTGAACTCACGGGTCGCCGGCGGGATGTCGTCGAGCGACGCGGCCACGGCCCAGTCGACCAGCGCCCGCGTCCGGGTGCCGGGGGCCGCCGTCGGGATCGACGGAGAAGGAGCGTTCACGGTTGCCTCCTGGTAGGTCCCGGCACCTGGGCCGCGGCGGCGGGGTCGAAGGGGTCCTTGTAGAAGAGGATCCGGCAGTCGGCGTCGCCGGTGCCGGCCGGGCACTGGTTGACCGGCCACGGCACCCCGATGCGCTCGGTGGCCATGGCGACGTGCCACACGGGGACGTGCGTGCGGTACATCGTGGTGGGCCGCCCGCCCCAGGTGACCAGGTGGTCGTCGTCGGCGACGGCCAGCGAGATGGGCGGCTCCTCACGCCTCTGCACGGCCTGGCGCCCGCAGGTGCCGCACGGGTGCTGGTCGATCACGAACCGGTCCGGCTCCTCGGTGATCGTCAGCTCCGAGAAGTGCCCCAGCAGCAGCCACACGAAGCGCTCCAGGCGCTCCTCGACCGGCGCCTCCAGGTGGGCCATGAGGCCCGACATCGTGCGCTCGCCCACGTGGCGGTGGGCGGCCTCCAGCTCGTCGGGGCCGTGGGACCGGTAGATCTCCGACAGCAGCGCCGAGATCCAGTCGCGGTGGAGGTCGACCAGGTGTCGCCACCGGGCCAGCGTGGCGTCGAGGTCCTCCAGGGTGCCGTACGGGTCGTCGCGACCGCCGGCCGCCACGGCCGGCACGAGGGGTTCGGGCAGCTCGGCGTGCACGGGGCCGACCGCCGGGTACCGGGCGAACAGCCCGCGGGTGGCGTGGACCGCCCGCGCCGAGCCCGCCGGCCCGTGGCGCTCGCCGAGGAAGGCGAACAGCGAGGTGGTCCAGTGGGTGTAGCGGTCGACCTGGCCGTGCAGCTCCCGCTCCAGCCGCTCGGCGACCGCCACCGCCTCGTCCACCTCGCCCACCAGCAGGTGGCGGGCGATCCGGTCACGGGGGCTGCGGGCGAGCGCCACGAGCTGCTCGTCGGTGAGGAGCCGGTCGCTCGCCGGTCGCACGACGTCGGTCACGGCGTGGGTGCGCCCAGGTAGACGCCGCGGACGGTCGGGTCGTCGCGCACCACGTCGGGCGGCCCGTCGGCGATCACCCGCCCCTGGTCGAGCACGACGAGGCGGTCGCTCATGGCCAGCACGAACTCGACGTCGTGCTCCACCAGGATCACCGCGCAGCCCAGCTCGGCCCGGGCCTGGCGCACCACCGCCGAGAACCGCGCCACCTCGGCCTCGTCCAGGCCCGACGTCGGCTCGTCGACCATCAGCACGTCGGGACCGTCGACCAGCGCCCGGGCCAGCTCGACCATCCGGGCCGTCCCGATCGGCAGCCGGCTGGCGGGGACGTGGCGCACGTCGGTGAGGCCGCAGCGCTCGAGCACGTCGTCGACGTCGCCCCGGCGGCTCCGCTCGATCCGCACCCGCCCGGGCAGCCGCAGGGCGTCGGCGGCCAGCCCTCCTCCCCCGCCGCGCCACTCCACTGCCACCAGCACGTTCTCCTCGACGGTCATCCGCCCGAACACCTGCTGGCGCTGGAACGTCCGCCGGATGCCGTGCCGGGCCCGCCAGGTGGCGCTGCGGCCGGTCACGTCGACGCCCCCCAGGTGCACCGACCCCGACGTGGGGCGCAGCACCCCGGACAGGCAGTCGAACAGCGTCGTCTTGCCGGCGCCGTTGGGGCCGACGAGGCCGCACACCTGGCCCGGCAGGAAGGCCAGGCTCACGCCGTCGACCGCCCGGACGCCGCCGAACGTGACGCTCAGCGACCGCGACTCCAGCGCCGGCGCGGCCACTCAGGCTCCCCCGCCCCCGGAGCCCGCACCCGGCACGGGACGGGTGCTGACCAGCACCGACGACACCACCACCGGCTTGCCGGACTGGTTGCGCCAGGCGTGGTTGGTGCCCCGCTGCACCACGCAGTCGCCCCGCTGCAGGGTCACCTCCTCGCCGGAGTCGAGCTCCAGGACGACCTCGCCCTCCAGCACCTGCACGTAGTCGATGGTGTCGCTGCGGTGGTACTGGAAGTCGTCGTCCTCGGCGTGGGCGTCGCCGCCGTCGTACTTGGTGGCGAGGTCGGCCATGAACGCCGGGTCGGTGAACAGCTCGGTGATGCGCTCGTCGGGTGGCAGGATCGCCAGCCGGAAGATCGTGCCGCCGGGCGGCGGGTCGAGCGGCACCGGGCCCTGTCGGGCGACCAGGTCGGGGCCGCCGGGGTCGGCCGGGGAGGTGGTGACCCACACGTCGTCCTGGCGGAAGTTCGGCTCGTCGTCGAAGGCGAAGATCGACGGGGCGACGTCGTCGATCACGAAGTGGCTCTTGCCGTCGTCACCGAAGCCGGTGACGACCCGGCGGACGCCGTGCTGCCGGTAGCGCTCTGCTTCCATCGGGGCTCCTGGTTCTCGTCTTCGGCCTGGCCTACAGCAGGGCCAGCGGGTTGAGGGGCGAGCTGATGCCACCGGTGAACGGCAGCGGCGGGGCGACGAACTGGAACTCCCACCGGCCTGCTGCGGCACACGCCGACGCCAGCGCCTCGAGGTCGAACATCTCGCCGAGCAGCAGGCCCATGTCGCGGATCGTGACCAGGTGGAGCGGGCAGATGGTGGACCCGTCCTCGCTGGGGGTGACCTCGACCATCACGTTGTCGGCGGCGACGGCGGCGACGTCGTGGGCCCGCAGCCACGGCGCCATCGCCAGCCCGAGCCCGGGGGCGGGGCCGTTGAACGCCTCCCGGTCGTCGTCGACCAGGAACGTCCGCATGTGCCCGGTCCGCACCAGCAGCACGTCGCCCGGTTCGACCGCCGTGCCGGTGGCGGCCAGCACCGCGTCGACCTCGTCGGGTTCGACGGCGGTGCCCGCTGCCAGCCGGTCGACGCCCCGGGACCGGGCCACGTCGACCAGCACGCCCCGCGTGGCGAACGGGTGGCGGGCCTGCTTGTCGATGCCGTTGCGGGACGCCCCGCCGGCCGACAGCACCTCGTCGGCGGGGCGCCCGTTGTAGAGCCGGCCCTCGTAGTGGACGTGGGCCAGCGAGTCCCACTGGGTGGCGGCGTTGAGCGGCAGGACGACTACGTCGTCGGAGAAGTGGAAGAACGGCGACGCCGGCACCGACAGGCCGATCGCGGTCATGTAGTGGTGCGGGTTGAAGCGGCCGGGGATCGCGTTGGTGTGGGGACCGCCCTCACCCAGGGGCAGCGCCAGCGAGAAGCCGACGCCGTCGCGCACGCAGGCCGCGCCCCGGCGGATCGCCGCGGCGTCGACCAGGTTGAGCGTGCCGATCTCGTCGTCGTCGCCCCAGCGGCCCCAGTTGGACAGCTCCCGGCCCAGCCGACAGACCTCGTCGTACTCGCTGCTCACGGGCTG
The DNA here is from genome assembly GCA_035316325.1 of Acidimicrobiales bacterium. Taxonomy (NCBI): domain Bacteria; kingdom Bacillati; phylum Actinomycetota; class Acidimicrobiia; order Acidimicrobiales; species Acidimicrobiales bacterium. Next base: position 14,383 of record DATHJB010000237.1, on the reverse strand, counting down.
GTCACCTCCGTCGGGATGGGGACGTCGGGCGGCGGGGCCGTGGGAGTCCGGCCGAGGTGGAGCTCGGCGAGCCGGGCATCCGCCAGCTCCTCCGGGCGACCCCGCCACACGATCTCGCCCCGCTCGAGGATGACGGCCTGGTCGGCGATGGCCAGGGCCAGGCCGGCCCGCTCCTCGACCAGGAGCAGCGCCACGCCCTCGTCGCGCAGGGCCGCGAACCGCTGCATCACCTCGGCGGCCAGCATCGGCGCCAGGCCCAGCGTGGGCTCGTCGGCGATCACCAGGGCCGGTGGCCGGGCGCCGGCCGCGGCCAGCGTCACCATCTGCTGCTCGCCGCCCGACAGGTTGAGCGCCGGCACCGCCCGCCGCTCCCGCAGGACGGGAAAACGCTCGTAGGCGTCCTGGCGCTGGGCGTCCTCGGTGAGCCAGAGGGCCAGGTTGTCCTCCACCGGCAGCCCCGGGAACGTGCCCCGCGACTCGGGGACGACCAGCATCCCGGCCCGGGCCCGCCGGTGGGTGGGCCACGCCGTCACGTCGTCGCCGGCCAGGTGGACGGCGCCCGCCGTCGGCTCCAGGAACCCGCTGAGCACCGCGCACAGCGTCGACTTGCCGGCGCCGTTGGCCCCGATGAGGACGGTGATCTCCCCCGGGGCGAGGGCCAGGTCGATGCCGTGGAGCACACCGACCTCCCCGTACCCGGCGTGGACGCCCGCCACCGCCAGGACCGCGGGCGCGCCGGCCGGCGTGTCCCCGGTCCCGCTCCGGGCGACGGGGGCCGGATCGAGCTCGGACCGGGCGCGGGCCTTCTCCCTGGCCTGGGCCTTCTCCCTGGCCTGGGCCTTCGCCTCGGCCCGGGCGCCCCGGCCCCCGAAGAACGAGAGGATGCCGTCGGGGTCCTTGGCCATCTGGATCGCGCCGAGGCCGAAGAGGATGTCGGCCACGTAGACCGACGGCGTGCCGCCCCAGTTCAGGAACGACGGCACCGGCGCCGGCCAGTCGAAGCCGCTGGCCAGCAGGGCCGGGAACAGCGAGGCGCTGAGCCCTGCGATCACCGCCGCGCCCGTCCGCCGGACGCCCCACAGCACCACCGCGGCCAGCCAGCCGAGGCCGACCGTGGTCGTGTAGGTGCTGCTGGAGGCGTGGAAGTCGAAGGTCACCAGCAGCACGCCGCCGAGGCCGGCGATCGCCGACGACAGGGCGAAGAGCCGCAGCTTGGCCCGCACCGGCGAGATCCCCGACGATGCCGCCGCCACCTCCGACGCCCGCACCGCGGCGATCTCGCGCCCCACCGACGAGCGGTCCAGGTTGTGCACCAGCGCCGCCACCAGCAGGATCAGCGCCAGCACGACCAGGGAGAAGACCTTGTCGTCGCCCAGGTCGAGAGGGCCCAGCTCGGGCCGCTCGATCGACCAGCCGCTGGTCCCGTTGCGGAACCAGGGCCAGGCGAACAGCACCGTGTCGCCCACCAGGCCGAGCGCCAGCGTCGCCAGCGCCAACGCCAGTCCGCCGAGCCGCAGCGCCGGCAGGGCGACCAGGACGCCCAGCGCCACGGCCACCACCACGCCCGCCAGCAGGCCCACCGCCCACGGCTGCTCGTAGTGCACGATCGTCAGGCCGGCAGTCAGGCCGGCGGCGGTCACGAGCGCCGCCTGGGCCAGGCTCACCATGCCGCCCAGCCCGCTGACCACCACGAACGACAGGAAGATCAGCGACAGCGCCAGGCCCCGGCCCACCAGGCCGACCCAGTAGTCGTCGCCCACGAACATCACGTAGGCCGCCAGCACCAAGGTGGCCGCGGCCCAGGGCAGCCGCCGGCGCCAGGCCGGCAGCGACAGGCGGTGGTCGGTCGTCGCCGCGTCGTCGGCCACCATGCCGGCCCGACGACCCGAGGTGCGGGCCAGCAGCGCCAACCCGGCCAGCAGGGCCAGGAACGGCGCCGCCTGACCGAGGCCCGAGATCTCCTTGGCGAACCCGACGTAGCCCGTGACGAGGTTCTGCACGACGCCGAGCAGCAGCCCGGCCGCCAGGGCGATCGGCACCGATCGCAGCCGGGCCGCGACCGCGGCGGCCGTGGCGACGAACACGATCGACGTGTAGGTCGACGGCGCCAGGCTGTTGAACACCGGCGCCCCCGCCACCCCGGCGAGGCCGGCCAGCAGGGAGCCGAGGCCCCAGGCGATGGCCGACGTCCGGCCGGGGTCGACGCCTCGCAGCGCGGCGAGCCCCGGCCGGTCGACCACGGCCCGCATCTCCAGGCCGAGCCGCGACCGCTGCAGCAGCAGCCACAGGAAGCCGCTGGCCATCAGGGTCACCAGCACGACGACCAGCTGGTCGGAGTCGAGGTTGATGCCGCCCGGCAGCTGCCACGTCTCCTTGGGCGACGGGCCGATGCCGGGCGTGAGGAACACGTCGGTGCCGAGCGGCAGCTTCCAGCCCGCCTCCGACACCAGCTGCTCCACCACGAACCGGGGTATCGCCGGGATCGCCACCAGGATGCCGACCGTGGCCATCACCTTGGCCGTGTCGCTCGCCTGGGCCAGCCGCCGGAACACGAGACGGTCCAGCAGCAGGCCCAGGCCGGGGGCGAACACGAGCGCGGCCACGATCGCCGCCGGGGCGATCGCCCACCCCAACCCGATGTGCAGCTCGTAGTACACGTAGGCGGTGGCGAACGCGATGGCACCGAAGCCCAGGTTGAAGATGCCGGTGGCCGAGAACGACACCACCAGCCCCATGGCGACGAGCGAGTACACCGCGCCCGACACGGCGCCGCTCGCCACCAGGTTGAGGAGCTTCTCCATCGCGCCGGGCTATCCGACCGGGATGTTCTCGTAACAGGTGAAGGGTTCCTGCACCTCGTAGGCGCCGTCGACCACCTGCACCAGCGCCGCGCACGGCGCCGACACGTCGAGGTTCTCGGGGAACGACAGGGCGCCGATCCCACCATCCTCGGGCTCGTACTCGAAGCCCTCGGTCATGAGCGCCCGGATGTCCTCACCCGTGGCGTCCTCGCCGGCGGCCTCGAGGATCTGGATGAACAGGTCGGCCTGCCAGTACCCCTGCGACACCCCGAAGGTGGCCGCGGGCTCCTCGTCGATGGCCTCCAGGTCGGCCTGGAGCTGCTCGATGGCGGGCGACTCCGACTCCTGCGGCGGCAGCTGGACGTTGATGTAGTGGCCCTCGATGGCCGACGCCACGTTGGGCTGCTCCTCCAGGAGGCCCGGGGCGTACGTGGTGAACCCGACCGTCAGTCCCTCGTAGCCGGCCGCCTTCAGGGCGCCCGCCAGGCCGACCTCGTTGGGGAAGTTCGTCGAGATGTAGACGATGTCCGGGTCGCTGTCGGTGATGGCCTGCACCCAGGGGGCGTAGCTGGTGGGCGCGTCGACGGGTGGGAGGTCGGCCTCCTTGTAGACCACCTCGGCGCCGCGGTCCTGGATGATCGCGTCGTAGAGGTCGTTGCCGGCGTGGCCCTGGGGGTTGTCGCCGGCCTGGATCGCCACCTTGAGGCCCTCGGGGCTGTCGGCCGCCGCGGCCAGCACCGGGTCGACCAGCGACGAGTTCACGAAGTCCGGGCTGAGCAGGCAGCCGGAGAAGGCGTAGCCCCACTCGGAGCCGCAGAAGCCGGGGTTCACGCCCCAGCCGACGTAGGGCACCTCGTTCTGGGCCAGGAAGTCGCTCGACGCCGCCGGGAACGTGTCGGAGGTGATGGGCACGACGGCGAACACGTCGTCCTGCTGCACCAGCTCCCGCACCAGCGTGGTGTCGCGCTGCGGGTCGGCGTTGTCGTCTTCGACGCCGAGGAACTCGATGGGTCGGCCGTTCACGCCGCCGTCGCGGTTGGCCCGCTCGAACCGGGCCTTGGCGCCGACGTCGACGCCCTCGTAGAACTGCAGCTGGGCGACCCCGCCCACGACGATCGGGTCGCCGCTGGGGGCGTCGCCGCCGCTGTCACCGCTGTCGCTGCCGGTGTCGCTGCCGGAGCTGTCACCCGCTTCGTCGTCGTCGTCGGAGCACGCCGACGCCAACATGGCCAACACTGCGAGCGCCGCCACGGTCGCACGGATCCTTGTCGTCACTTCAAATCCCCCTATGGATGGGCTGTCGTTGCCCGCCTCGTGAACACCTCATGGAGCGGCGGCACCACCTCTTTCGCGAACAGGCGGATGCACTCCGCCGTGTCGCCCGGTGGGATCGCCGGGTAGACCAGCCGGGCCGACAGGTGCCGGGGCCCGTCGCCGGGCGCGTCGGCCAGCGCCTCGACGAACGGGGTCAGCCGCTCGACGCAGTGGTCCGGATCGCCGACGACCAGGGCGTGCGTGAGCCGCTCCTCGTCGGTGAGGTCCGGGCGCGGGGTGGCCGCCTGCCACTCGTCGCCCGGCCGCCAGGTGGTGGCCTCGACCCGCTCCTCGCGGATCGCGTCGGCGCCGCCGGGCTCCGACTCGGCCTTCCAGCTCTGCATGTAGCCCTGCACCCGGCGCAGACCGGGCGCGGCGATCGCCTCGGCGTCACGGGCCGCGGTGAACAGCAGCATCGTCTGCGCCAGGGCGAAGTCGCCGAGCGGAGCCTCGTCGTCGAGCCACCCGATCCGCCGGCGCAGGCCGTCGGGGCTCATCATCGAGGCGAAGTAGCCCTCACCGAGGCGTCGGGCCCGCCGGACCGCCGCCTCGACCTTCCCGCCACCCCACACCGGCGGCCCCGCCGCCTGGAACGGTGTGGGCGACGTGGGCAGGACCTCGTCGGGGATCAGCCCGACGCCCGACACGGTGCCGCCGGCCGACTCGCGCAGCACCCGGATGCACTCGGTGAAGCGGGCCACCCGGTCGCGCCGCCGCAGGCCCAGGCCCTCGAACTCGTGGTCGCGGTAGCCGATGCCGAGCGCCAGGATCAGCCGGCCGCCGCTGAGCTGGTCGACCACGGCCGCCTCCTCGGCGAAGCGGACCGGGTCCCACATCGACGGGAGCATCACGTCGGTGCCGATCGTGACCCGCTCGGTCCGCTCGGCCATGGCGGCGAGCAGCACGAACGGCGCCGGCACGAAGCCGGAGCTGGAGAAGTGGTGCTCGGAGGTCCACACGGCGTCGAGGCCCACCTCCTCCGCCAGCGCCGCGGCGTCGACGGCCGCCCGCACCGCGGCGTGGTACGCCGCGGGCGTGGTGCCGTCGGCCTGCGTCACGAGGCCGCTCAACCCGAAGGTGAGCCGGCCGCCGGTGACGGCGCCGCGATGGCGGGGAGGCCCCAGGGCCTCGGTCCCGGTCACGTGGTCAGGCCACCGCAGCCGTGGTCTCGCCGGTGAACGCCGGCATCACCGTCGTGGCGAAGCGCTCCATGTTCTCGAGCGTCTCTTCGATCGACGAGGTGTGGAACGCGCACAGCACCTCGCTCACGCCCAGCAGCTCGATGCGCGACCGCAGCCGCTCGATCGCCTTCTCCGGCGTGCAGAACAGGAAGACGCCCAGGTCGAAGTAGTGCTGGTAGTCGAAGTTGGCCCGGTTGGCCTGGGCCTTCGAGTAGAAGGAGAAGCCGGGGTCGTCGGGCTGGATGCCGGCGGTCATCAGCTCCGAGTTGCGGCGCTGGAACCACTCCATCGACGGCCGGGGCGCGTCGAACGCCTCCGCGTCGTCGTGGGCGATGTACACCCACTGCGGGAGCGTGATCGAGTAGTCGGTCGGGTCCTCACCCTCTGCGGCCAGAGCGTCACGGTAGACGTCGAGGCTGGCCTTCACCTTGTCGAGCGGGGTGATCGACGGGGCGCAGAGCAGCGGCAGCTTCATCTTGGCCACCGCCTCGAACGACTCGGGGCTCACGCCGGCGACCCGGAACGGCACCGGCTGCTGCTTGGGCTTCGGGTACAGCGTGAGGTGGTCGACCTCGTAGTGCTCGCCCTTGAAGCTGAAGTCGTCCTGGGTCCAGAGGCCCTGGATGACCTGGATGGCCTCGTGGAGCCGGTCGCGGGAGTCGGCCAGCGCGACGCCGTGGCCCTTGAACTCTCCGGGCTGGTAGCCCCGGCCGCAGCCGAAGTCGAGGCGGCCGTTGCTGATCACGTCGACCAGCGCGTAGTCCTCGGCCACCGTCACCGGGCTGTGCAGCGGCAGCACCGAGATGTTGATGGAGATGCGGATGCGCTCCGTGCGCGCCGCGATAGCCGCCGCGACCACGGCCGGGTTGGGCACTCCCACGTAGTCGCTGAAGTGGTGCTCGGAGAGGCTGACGCTGTCGTAGCCGAGCTCCTCGGCCCGCACCGCCAGCTCGATCGCATCGCGGTGCACCTGCTCCGGGGGACGGGAGTCGGGTGTGCCGTAGCCGGCGTTGGTCGAGAACCTGATCTTGGGGAGAGTCAACGTCGCTCCAGGGTCCGTGTCATCAGTCGTGTCAGCCGTGTCAGTAGAGGGAGAGGCCGCCGTCGGCGGCGAGCGTGGAGCCGGTGATCAACCGGGAGTCGGGTGAGGCGAGGAAGAGGGCGATGCGGGCGACGTCGTCCGGCGACCCGACGGCGTGGGGGTGGTGGGTCCGGATCTCGGTGAGGTCGGTGCGGTCGCGCTCGATGCGGGCGGTCACCCGCTCGGTGAGCACGATCCCGGGGGCGATGGCGTTCACCCGGATGCCGTCGGCGGCGTAGCGGGCGGCCATCGACCGGGTGGTGGCGATCACCCCGCCCTTGGCGGCGCTGTAGGCGTGGGCCGGGCTGTCCCCACCGAGGGCGTGGTACGACGCCAGGTTGATCACGCTCCCCCGGCCGGCCCGGCGCATCTGGCCCAGCGCCGCCCGGCAGCACAGCAGGGTGCCGCGCAGGTCGAGGCCGATGGTGGCGTCGATGGCCTCCTCGGTGAGGGCGTGGATGGGACCGTCGTCGTCGCGGGAGCCGCCGGCGTTGTTGACCAGGACCGACACCGGGCCGAGCAGCCGCTCGACCTCCTCGAACACCGCGGTGACGCTGACGGCGTCGCGCACGTCGAGCGGCAGCGCCCGGGCCTGTCCCCCGGTCTCCCGGATCGACTTGGCGACCGTGGCCGCCGCCTCGACGTCGACGTCGGCGACCGCCACCCGCGCCCCCTCGGCGGCGAACAGCTGGGCGATGGCGCGGCCGATCCCCGCACCTCCACCGGTGATCACGGCGACGTCGTCGGCGAGTCGGGGCATGGGATCAGAGGCCGTAGAACGCCCGGGCGTTCCCGGCGAGGATGGCCGCGGTGTCGTCGTCGGACAGCTGGAGCTCCTCCAGCTCCTTGAGCTCGTGGGCGCAGGAGGCGGCGTCGACCTCGTGGGGGAAGTCGGACGAGTACATGAACGGCGCCCGCCCGACCCGCTCGGCCACGTAGGCCAGGTCGTGCTCGCCGCCCTCGCAGCCCAGGGCGATGCGGCCGTCGCGGATCAGCTCGATCAGCAGGTCGTCGGCGCCGGTGCCCTGGGGCAGGACGAGCGCGTCGCCACCGGTGTCGTAGGACCCGAACGCCTTGCCGGACTCGGCGAAGCGCTCGAGCGCCATGAGGATCCAGGCCGAGCCGCCCTCGAGGTAGGCGGTGCGCAGGCCCGGGAAGCGCTCGTAGACCCGGTTGAAGAGCAGCCCGCCGAGGGTGATGAGCAGGGAGAACGGGTGGCCGAGGGCGTGGACCGGGGCGTAGACGTTGAGGTCGTCGAAGCCGAGGCCGCTGTGCGAGCCGCCGTGGAACGACAGGGGGCAGCCCAGCCGCTCGGCCTCCTCGTACACCGGCCAGTAGCTGCGGTCGCCGAGGTGGCGGGGCAGGCCGTTGGCGGTGATCATCGCCGCCCGCAGGCCCAGCGTCTCGTGGGCGTGGCGCAGCTCGGCGACCGCCCGCTCGGGGGCCTGCATGGGCAGGAGCGCCACGCCGGAGAACCGGCCCGACGGGTGCGCCCCGTACGTCTCGGCCAGCCACTCGTTGTAGGCGTGGGTGATGGCGACGGCGAAGTCGGGGTCGCGCAGGCGCCCGAGGGCGAGGGCCCGGGTCGGGTAGAGCACCGAGTGGGCAATGCCGACCTCCTCCAGGAAGGCGAGCCACTCGGCGGGGCCGACGTCGTTGTCGGTGCGGGTCTCCAGCACCGGGACCTTCACGGGCATGGCGTGGAAGTGGTCGAGCGGCGGGAACAGGAAGTGCTCGGCCACGATCGGGTTGTTCTCGAAGTCGTGGCGCCAGGGCGCGGGCAGGCGCTGGATGAGGCCGGCGGGGTCCTCCCACACGTGGCCGTCGGCGTCGACGATCTCCTGGGTGCGTTGCATCCCGCTCCTAGCTGCCTTCTCGGAAGTGGGTGACCAGGGCCATCAGGGGGCCGAGGTCGGGCTGGCGGTCGAGGTCCATGACCAGCTCGATGACCGCGTCGGCCGTGGTCGGGTCGGACGCCTCGACGAGGAAGGGCCGCAGGACGTCGACGATCTCGCCGGGGCTGAGCGGCGAGTCGGGGTGGCCGCGGAACGCCTCGGCGTCGTGGTGGAGGACCCGGCCGTCGCGCAGGTGGACCGCGACCTTGCCGCCGCTCCAGCCCGTCGACAGGGTGTCGTCGACGACCACGCGCACCTTGTCCCGGGCGGCGTGGTGGGTCGGGTCGGTGAGGCGGGACTCGTCGGTGTAGGTCTGCACCGTGATCCGGCCGTGGAGCAGGATCTCGGCGAGCACCCACGAGAAGCTCCAGCGGGCCGAGTCGAGCGTGGCGGGGTGCGGGCGGTCGCAGTACTCGGCGGTGTGCCGGCTGACCGTGGTCTCCACCCGCTCGACGTCGTCGTAGGTGACGTGGTGCTCGGCCAGGAGACCCGTGAGCCCGTCGACCGACGCGTGCAGCAGCCCGCAGCCCGGGTACTTCTTGAACTCGACGTTGTGGACCGCCGGCCGCTCGGTGCCGAGGCCCCGGACGGTGGCGGCGGGGTCGGCGTTGCCCGAGGCCCTAACGACCGCGAAGGCGACGTGCTCGTCCTCGACGAAGTTCGGCGCCCCGGTCGCTCCCTCGGCGGCCAGCAGCGCGGCGGTGATCCCGGCCCGGCAGCTGTGCCCCGCCTCCAGCTTGTGGGCGTCGAAGCCGGTCTGGTGGCCGATGCCGCTCGACTGCGACAGGGCGATGCTCATGGCGTGGGCGGTGGCCTGCTGGTCGAGGCCGAGGAGCCGGGCGGCGCCGGCCGCGGTGGCGGGCACGCCCCACCAGGTGCAGGTGTTGATGCCGTGCTGCACGCCCAGGCCGGGGGCGCCCCGGACCAGGCGGGAGGCGACCTCGAAGGCCACGATCGAGCTGGTGACGACGTCGGCCCCGGTCGAGCCGTGGACCTCGGCCACGCTGAGCAGGGCGGGGAACGTCCACACCGGGGAGCTGGTCTCCCGGTTCTCGGCCCGGAAGAAGCAGTCCTCCATCTCGGGCGTGTGGGCGATGGTGCCGTTGGTGAACGCCGCCGACTCGAGGTCGGTGCGGAACCCGCCCCCGGCGACGCCGGCCTGCGGGTCGCCACCCGCCCGGCGGGCGTGGCGGATCATCAGCTCGCCGAACGGGTAGCGGGACCCGACCACCAGCGACGTCACGGTCTTGAGCAGGAGCCCCTTGGTGAACTCGTGCGTCGCCGGCTCGAAGTCCCCGGCTTCAGCCGTGACCGTCCAGTCGACGAGCTGCTCGGTGGCCCCGGCGCGCCCCGTCACGATCGTTCCGCTCAACGCACCCCCTCGGTTCGAATGTTCTAGATGATTCAAAACCTCAAGGAGTTTGTCAAGCGGACGGCCTTCCCCGGCACCGGGGCTATCGTCCCGCAGCGTTGTCATGATCCGGGCGTGTGCTTCGCTGCGAGGCCAGCGCCGCCTGTTAGGACCGGCCGAGGAGGACCAATGGGATTGAGCAGCTACCGACTGAACGCGTCGATCGCGGTCACCGACATGACCCGGGCCGAGGAGTTCTACGAAGGCAAGCTCGGTCTCTCGGCGGCACGGACCGGAGCTGACGGAAGCAAGGTCTACGCGTCGGCCGGTGACGCATCGCTGGAGGTCTACCCATCTCCGGACCACGCCGGTGGGTCGACCGCGACCCTGGCCACCTGGCACGTCGACGACGTCGAGCAGACGGTCGACGAGCTGACCTCAAACGGCGTGACCTTCGAGCAGTACGAAGGCGTGCTCGAGACCGGCTTCGACTACGGCACGGACGAGAAGGGGATCTCACCCCGCGCCGGCGGCGGCAAGGTCGCCTGGTTCAAGGATCCCGACGGGAACATCTTTTCGATCGCGGGTGATCGCTAGCGCATCCGGACCCCCGGCTCTGACCCGGCTACGGGCGACCCGGGTCAGGGAGCGTCCGGCCTCGGTTCCCAGCCGTCGGCGAGCCGGGGCAGGTCGGCTTCCCAGTCGTCGCTCTTGACCCCGGAGGGGTAGACGATGTGGGTGAGGTCGTCGGACGTGTAGGCGATGATCTGGGCGGCGTGGCCGACCTCGTAGTTCACGTCGGCGTCGGGTTCGTCGACGGGGTTGCCGTCGGCGTCGGCGTAGAACGACGGGTCGACCAGAGCAGCCTGCTCGGCGCGGCGGATCTCCTCGGGGGTGCCGGTGAGGCCGACGATGCCGGCGTCGAAGCTGTCGAGCCACTCCCGTAGGTGCTCCGGGGTGTCGCGCTCGGGGTCGGTGGTGACGAACACGACCACCGGGTCGGGCATCCCCGAGCGTTCCAGGGCCATCGTCAAGGTCGCCAGGTGGAGCGGGCAGATGTCGGGGCACGACGTGTACCCGAAGAACAGGAGGGTGAGCTCTCCAGCGGTTTCGGCCTGGAAGTCGTAGCGACGGCCGCCGGTGTCGGTGAGCGTGAAGTCGGGGCGCGCGGCCGGCTCCCGCACGAGTGCCCCGTGCCAGCCGTCGCCGACGTCCGGTCCGTCGCTCTCGTTCGTGCCGACGTCGCTGGTCGCGGCGCCGGTCGCTGCGTCGTCGCCGTCGGAGCAGGCGAAGGCGCCGAGGGCGGCGGTCGTCGCCAGCATCGCCGCGAGGGCCCGTCGTCGCCCGGTGGCGGTCATGCGGGGACGAGCAGCAGCTGGAGCTCCAGCGTGCCGTGGTCGTCGGTGCGGACGAACCCGGCCATGTCGATGGCGTCCATGCCGAAGTCGGCGAACGCGATCGGGGCGCTGCCCGCGACAGAGATGGTCGACCCTTCCCAGCGGCCCTCCAGGGCGACCTCGACCGGTGCCGTCTGGCCGTGCAGGGTCAGGTCACCGGTGGCGGTCACCTCGACGTCCTCGCCGCGGGCGGGTGGTGACGGCAGCACGACGGGCGACGTCAGCTCGAACGACGCCTCCGGGTAGGTCGCCAGCTCGAGGCCACGGGTGAGCAGCGCCGAGTCGCGGCGGGCCTGGTCGCTCTCGAGCCCCGTCAGGTCGGCGGTGAAGCCGGCGGCGGTGATCCGGTCGCCGTCGACGGTGATCGTGCCCTCCACCGCGGGGGTGCGACCGGTGGCGGTCTTCTGGATGGTGTCGCCGGCGAACTGCTCCTGCACCCGGTAGCCGACGAACACCGTGTCGCCAGGCTCGACCGTCCAGGTGCCGTCGGCGCTGGCGGGACCGTCGCCGGTGTCGCCGCCGCCCCCGTCGGCGGTGATGGCGTCGACGTCGGCCTCCGGGTCGGCGGTGTCGCGGATCAGGGTGTACCAGACCGCCCCGCAGCCGACCAGCACCACCACCGGCACGGCGACGAGCACGGCGACCAGGCGCCGCGACATCAGTCGACCACCCGGAAGGCGCCGCGCATCGACGGGTGGATGCGGCAGAAGTAGGTGTAGGTGCCGGGTTCGAGGGAGGTGGGGATGTCCCACTCCAGGCGACCAGCCGTGGGTGGCCCGGCGACGCCCAGCTCACCGGAGTCGAACTGCACCTCGGCATCCGCGAGGGGGTAGGCGACGCCGGTGCGGTCGTTGCAGGGTGCGGCACAGGCGGTGATGGTGTGCCAGATGCCGTTGGGCTCGATCGGGGCGTCCTCGTTGTAGAACGTGAGGCGCCCGCCCTGGGCCACGGTGGGGACGTTGTCGTAGATGCCGCCGATGTCGCCGGGGGCGTAGGTGAAGTCGGCGATGGTGACCCGGTCGGCGGGCGGGCCGTCGGCCAGCTCGGTGGCGTCGACGAACTCGTCGGTGGGCTCGCCGCCGTGGTTGTCGTTCTCCGGCAGGTGGCCGTGGGTGAGCACGGTGTCCTGCGGGTCGACCGGGTCGGTGAACGGGTCGACGCCCTCGTGACCGTCGACCAGCCACACCACGGTGATGCCCATCGACTCGTACCACGACGCCCGCTCGGTGTCGTAGGTCGTGGAGATCGACAGCACGTCGCCCTCGTCGACGTCGATCCGCCAGTCCTCGGGCGTCACGGTCATCGACACGTCCCACGACACCGCCCCCGCCGGTTCGTAGTACACGGCGTCGGACTGCAGGACGTGGGCGCGGTCGGCCTCGCTCTCACGGTTCAGCCACAGGTCGACCTGGTGGCCTCCCGGGTGGAGGTGGCCGCCGGCGGCGATGAGCGTGACGTCGCGGTCGGCGACCCACTCGTTGAGCTTCTCCCCGTCGCCGTAGGGGTTGTCGGCCTCGTCGGGGTAGGTGAAGGTGCCATCGGTGCCCGAGCCCTTCTGGACGTCGAACACCGGGTAGATGTTCCCCTTCTGCACGTCCATCCACAGCGGGTGGGCCACCTTGATGTCGGCGGCCTCGGGTGCGGTCTTGGGGATGAAGCCGATCTCGTAGGTGACCCACACCTCGTCGGGCGTCGACAGCAGGTTGTGGATCATGTAGTTGATGATCCAGCGGTCGTTCGCCTCGTACTCGTAGCCGTAGCCCGCCGGCAGCGTCATCCGGGTCTTCTCCTCGCCGGCGGCGAAGAACAGCTGGGCCAGGCCGCCACCGGTCTCGCGCTCCTCGCGGGTGGCCGACACGTTGGCCCACACGCCGTGGTGGAGGTGGATGACGTCCACGGGCGGCACCGTCCCGTCCTCGCGCACGAGGTCGGGTGTGATGCTGACGATGTACCCGTCGACCTCGGGCTTCGGGATGTCGAGGCCGCTGTAGTCGATGTTGTTCTGCCCGGGCTCGATGGCGATCGGCCCGAACTTGAACTGCAGCGTCTCCACTCCCGGCTGCTCCGGCGGCTCGACGACCTCGAGGCTCTCCGCGTCGGGATGCGTCGACGCGAAGATCTCCTCGCCGGCCGCACCGTCCGTCGCGGCGCCGTCGTCGCCCGCAGCGCCCTCGGTGTCGTCGCCACTCGAGCACGCGCCGGCCATCACACCCGCGACGACGAGCGCCGCGAGCACATGTCGGGCCCTGACGGGCCTTCCCCGAACGATCATCCTGTGTCTTCCCCCAGAAAAGTCCACGCCACCCCTGCACGTAGTTACTCAGAGTACATATCGCGATGTAAGCCCGAGATGAGGTCAGCGCATGCCGAAGACGTGGCGGAGGCGGGGGATGCGGCGGACGAGGTAGCGGTCGGCCAGCAGGACGGCGAGGAGGGTGAGTCCCCAGAGGGGGTATACGACCGCGAGGACGAGGGCGGTGATGAGGTCGTGCCCGACACCGGGCTGGTTCCCGGTCGAGTCGTTCGTGGTCGTTCAGTCGTTCTCGAGTCGCCTGTGGTCGGTCTCCGACGACGAACGACTCGACCGTGGATCGGCGACTACAGATGACTCGGCACGGGACGCAGCCGAGGTCAGATCGACACGAGGGCCGGGACCAGGGTCTCGTGGGTGCGGGCGGGCTCGGTCCTCGGGGCCTGCACCGGGCGGAGCCAGAGCTGGGGGCTGAGGACGACACGGTCGCCGCGGTGGGTGCCGACGGCGCCGGCCGCGACCAGGCGGCGTCCCGGTTCGACGCCGGCGACGCCCCGGTCGCCGAAGAACACCAGGTCGAGGGTGCCCGTGGTGTCGCCGAGGGTGACCTCGGTGGCCGGGCCGCCGGCCCAAAGCACGTGGGCGACGGACCGCACGGTGCCCTCCACGACGACGCGGGCCCGGTGAGGGGCCGCGCCCAGGGCGTGCGTCGCCGTGGGGGCGGTGAAGGGGTCGAGGCCGATCCCGAAGGTGTCGTCTGCAGCGGGTCCTCGTGTCATGCCTGCAGGTCTACGGCCCCTCTGACCTGGACCGAACCCCCTTAACGCGACCTCAGCACGACGCCCGGGATTCTTAGCGCGGCCTTAACCCCCGCCCCCGGACCCGACCGCGTGAAGACCACGTCAAGAGTCGGCGCTCAACCCGGGCCCGCACGGCTTCACCGAGATCTTCTACGCCTTCGGCTCCGTCGCCAACGGCAACGGCTCCGCCTTCGCCGGGCTGAGCTCCGACACCGACTGGTACGACACCGTCCTGGGCCTGGTCATGCTCGCCGGCCGCGGCGCCGTGCTCCTCCTCGGCGGACTCACCTACCTCCCCGCCCTCGTCGTCGG